>JAKAMV010000013.1 GCA_021812735.1 Chloroflexota bacterium
CCGGCCCTGCCGCCCCGAACGCCGGAGCCGCTGCCTGCGCTGCCGCCGACGCCGCGGACGCCGCGGCGGGCGCCGCCGGTGTGGCCGCGGGCGCTGGTGCTGCCGACGCCACCGGAGCGCCCTCCCGTATCTGGCCGTTCGACTGCAGCGCCGTCGGTCCGGCCGAGAGCCCCGGAACGCCGGCCGGCCACGTGGCCAGCGCCATGACGAGCCCGATCGCCACCGCCGCCCCGGCCAACCGCTGGGCCACAACCAGCCGCCCGGCGGAGCCTCCACCAAGATCGCCCAGGCGGCGGAACCAGCCACGCCACCCCGACCGCCGCAGCCGAGCCGCGACCTCGGGCGAGAGGCGAAAGTCGCGCGTGCGGGTCGGCGCGGGCAACTCGGCCGTGGCGCGAGCGATCGCGCGCAGGTCGGACGCCAGCAACCGGCAATCGGGACACGTCGCCAGGAGCCGACGAGCCACCTCGGCCTCAGCAGGCGTGACGTCGCCCGCCGCGAAGCGCACCACGAGCAACGCGTCGTGGTCGCCGTGGCCGTCTTGCTGGCCCGCGTCGCGCGGAGCGTGCGCGGCGCGCCCCGTCCGGCCGCCCTCGCCGAGCGGCCCGTGCGTGTCGGATCGGTTCTCGTTCACGGTCCTCGTGACGCCCTCAATCTCGGAAGAGTTCCATCGAGTCCGCCAGCAGCGCCCGGAGCGCCAGCCTGCCGCGGTGGATCCGTGACTTCACAGTGCCCAGCGACACGCCGGTCATCCGCGCGATCTCCGGGTAGTCGAAGCCCTCCACGTCGTACAGCAGGATCGCGGCGCGCTGGCCGTCAGTGAGCGCGGAGAGCGCGGCCGAGAGCGCGCGCGCCTGCGCGCGCCGCACCACCTCGCGCTCGGGATCCGCCGACGCGTCGGCGGGCGGCTCCCACGACTCGTCCTCGCGCTCGGGATATGGTTCGCTCGGGCGCCGCTTGCGTAGCCGCAGCACGTCGGTGGAGGCGTTGACCGCAATGCGGACGAGCCACGCCCGGAACGAGTCGCCGCGGAACGAGGACAGGTTGCGGTAGGCACGCATGAACGATTCCTGCACGGCGTCGTGGGCCGCTTCGAGGTCCCCGGTCAGGCGCGCGGCGAGCGCCAGTAGATGGTCCTGGTGATGGACGACGAGCTCGTTGAACGCGTCGAGGTCGCCGCGTCGCGCCCGCTCGACCAGCCGCAGGTCGCGCTCGCGGGACGGATCGACGGCCCGCTCGACGGGCTGCGCGAGCTCTTCCACGGCTGCGGGGTCAAGCCTCCTCCGGCGGCCGAGTCTAGCATGCGCCAGGCGCGCCAAACCGGCGCACCGTCGAAACCGGCGCACCGGCCGCCAACCGCGGGGTCCGAGCCACTCGGGCACGATGCTCACCATGGCTGGCGCGCCGCACAGGTATGGCAGCTCGACCGCGCGCCAGCCGGTGCCGCCTGCAACGGCACCGCGTGCACGTCTCCGCGCGCACCGGTGAAGCTGCCACTCCGCCCGGCGCGCTCGGTCGACGCGCAGCGTGCTATCGTCGGCGCCGCGATCCCCACGGCGCCGAAGTGGCGGAACAGGCAGACGCGACGGTCTCAAAAACCGTTGAGGGCAACCTCGTCCGGGTTCAAGTCCCGGCTTCGGCACCACTCTCCCTCACGTGAAACGTGCCACCCGACAGTCCGTCGTCGCCTCACCCCGCCCCCGGCGTCCACCGCAGGCCAACGCCGACCATCGTAGGGCCGGCCAACGCCGCGGGCATCTCCTTCCCCTTGGCCCTGGCGGCCACGTTCAGATCGACGGGCCGCGCATGCGCCAAGCGGATAGTCCCCTTCCTGCGCGGGTAGGTCACCTTCACGTGGCTGATCCATCCGGAGCTTCAGTTCCCGTTGACGGTTCCACGCTTCAGACAGCCGACCGCACGCACACGGAGCAGGCCGATCCCCCCACCCACCGAGACCGTACCGTGCGAGCGCGCCCCCGCGCAGCTCGGGTCGCCTCAGCGGTCAGCGACTGAAGGGGCACGCCGAGCAGCTCGCGGAGTTGGGCGGTGTGCTCGACGAGCTCGCGCAGCGGGAGTGTCCGGTCGCAACCGAGGATCGCGAGCCGGACCGCGTCGGTCGCGACACGGCCGAAGGGCACGGGATCCGGCGCCGCAGCCACGATGCGCTCCACCTCGCCCAGCCAGTAGGGCAGCATCTCGGCGACGTGGGCGAGCACCTCGGGCGGCCCCCAGCGGGCCTCGCTACTATGTCCGAAGTCGGCCGCCAGCGGCCACGGCGCACCTGCCAGCACGGCTGGCCGTAGCGCGAGGAACGCCTCGGCAGCGTCGCGGAGGCGAGTGCGGAGGAGCGCGGGTTCGGTCATCGGGGCGTCCTCGTCGTTCGCGGTGGCGATGCTCCGGGCAGTCTCGCAGGGATGCCGCGCCCCGGTACGAGGCGCCCCGGCACGGGGCGAGACGTCGCGTTCCACCCACGTGCCGGCCTCAGCCCAGATCGGGAGACGGTCCACTCGCCGTGGCCGGTCTGGGGGCACCCTGTTCCCCGGCTGCCACCGCTACCGGACTCGGCCCGACGACGGTCGGACGTCCCCCGGGGCCAACCCCCCGCTGCCGAAGAGCCCGCTGGCACGGGGCCGCCAACAGGCCTCGCGACCGCCATTCGGCCCTATAGCGGCTGCGCCGAACGGACCACGATTCGTCTACGGGACGGAGGCCGACGACTCGAGGCGCCGCGCCCACGGCGCACCGCGCGATGTCAGCGCGTAAAGGAGCGGCAGATGCACAGCCCGTCTTCGACCTCCACCCTGCCCGACGACGACGTGGCACCGATCGGGCGGCTGCCCTGGCTCACGCCCCGCCGCCTGACCTTTTTCGTCATCGGTTGGCTCGTCCTCTTCGCCCTCGGGAGCGCGTTCGTCTCGAACCCCTTTGCGAGCGAGCCGAGCGCCAGCGCACGCCCCGACTACTGGCGCGTGATGTACCTGCACGGGTTGCTCATCGGGATGGTCGGGCTGCTGGCCCTCCTGACGACCGGCGTGCTGGGCCTGCGCGCGCGGCACACGCGGGCCTGGATCGTCGGCGGCGTGCTCTTCGCGACGGTGGTGACCGCGCTCGGCGGCATCTTCGACCGCCAGATCCCCGGGGCCGAAGTCGCCATGTGGGTCCAGATCTTCGGCTTCTTCGCCCTCGATGAGATCCTGCTCGTCCTCCTGCTCGGGATGCTCGGCGCGTGGCGGGCGGGGGTGGCCGGCACGCGGACGTTGCCCTTCGTCTCGGCCTTCCTGGCCACCGGCTCGATGTTCGTTGCCGCCCTGATGGGGCATCTCGCAGGCTGGATCCTCGAGTTCGGCAACTTCCCGCCCGCGGTCGGCTGGTATGCGGGACTGCTGGGCGAGAAGCTCGACGACTTCGACGCCAACCTCGTCGGGTCCCACTCACACGAGATGGTGGTCGGCGTGATGGCGCTGTCGGTCTCGACCGCTGCCGTCCAGTTCAGCTACCACACGCTCTCGGGCAGGGCGCGTGCGGCCGCGCAGCTCGGCCTGGCCATGGTCGGCGTCGGGGCCGTGCTGATGACGATGATGTACGTCGCGATGGCCTTCACGACCTGGGGCCCCCCGACGCTCTTCACCTCGGCCGACGGCACGAACGGGATCGCCGGGGACGATGTCGTGACGGGCCTCTTCGTGATGGCCGGTGGCCTGCTCACCCTCGTCGCAGTGGTCGGCGGCGACAGTCGGGCACGGCGGCTCATCGCTCGCCCCGTGCGTCTCGCCACGCTCTGGTCCTGGGCGTTGCTGTTCGCCACGGTGGTGGTGGCCGGCTACTTCATCGAACTCAACGAGGTCTACTTCGGAGCCGGCGATGCGAAGGCGGCGGGTGCGGCGAACGATGCGGTCTACACGTGGCTGCACCAGGACCTCGGGCTTTTCCTCTTTCCGACGCTCGTGCTGGTGCTGCTCGCCGTGGAGCGGCTCGTAGTCCCCCGCTACCAGGACCTGATCGGCTGGGTGACCTTGACGGGCACCAGCGTGCTGTTTCTCGGCGGCATGCTCTTTGTCTTCGCCAACCCCGCGCTCCATGGACCTGGTTACGCGGTCACAACCGTGGGCCTCCTCGTGGTGGGTCTGGCGTTGCTGGGCACCCTCTGGTGCGGCGCGCTGGCGGGGGGCACGCGCTACTGCCCGGCCGAGCGGTTGATGCGGGCCCGGGCGGCGGCCGGGGGCCAGGGGCGCTGATCCGGGCCTCGCCGAGCGCAAGGACGAGCCGCCGTCGTCAGCCCCGGCGGAAGTGCCCAGGCCGGCGTTCGCGCGCCACGGCGGTCGCTGCTGCCGACCGCGACGGCAGCAGCGCTTCGATCTCCCCGCGGTACCGGCGGCCCGTCCGCGTGCGGGCGAGCGACTCCAGGAAGGGCCGGGGTCGTGGCGGGCGATCTCGCTGGGCGCGGTTGTCGGCAGGCCGGTGACGGGCCGTCCCGCTGCCTAGCTCGGCGATCATTGCTCATTGGCACCCGCTTCCTCCAGGACTCTTGGTGGAACGCGCGACCGAAGACACGCGCAACGCGGACGATGGCGCGCACCGTCTGGTGACGAGCGGCACCATCGCGACCAGCGAATTGCCACGCCGAACGCACACGTCACCGTGCCGACAGACGCCCGACCCTTGCAGACTGCCATGCATCGCGCGGAGGGCACTCGTGATCGCCGACTGCACCGTGGCCCGTAACATCGCGCTTCGAATCGGCCGTAGCTTGCGAAACACCACGTGCCAACATTGCGACCAAGTTTGCGAATAGTCGGAGCCGTGAACGCGCACCAGTGGACTACTGCTACGATGGCGCGCGGGCGTCGGGATCCGGCTCAGGGCGGTTCGCATTCGTGAAATTCCAGCGCGCGCGCTCGACCTATGCGGCACTTGTCGGGGCCGCCGTGCTCGCCGCCGCGTGCGCGACAGGAGGCAGCGGCACGTCATCAGGGGCGACGTTGCCTCCGAACGTCCCGATGCCGGCGCAGGCCACGCTCGTCATGGGCGCACAGGGCGGTGGAAGCGACGCGAACGCCAGGGTGTACGGCTTCGCGTCGAGCCTCCCACCAGCCGAGGCGCAGCGGGCGTACACCGCGGAACTGCGGGCCGCGGGGTATCTCCCGATAGGCGAAGAGGCGGGGTGGTTCCTCTTCCGGAACAGCGCCGGGGTCGTGCTGGCGGTCAGCTTCGGCTCCAGCGGACCGCCGACTGGGATCGTCGTGCGCGTGCTCCCGCCCGGCTCCTCAACGGCTCCGGCTTCGTCTGTCGAGCCCAGTGGAGACCTCGAGTCGATCGCCGTGCCCCGACCGGGTCCGCCGCACGGGCCGCCGGCCTGGGCGTCCACTCCCGGCATCGGGAACGGCAACGTACCTGGCCGCGGACTCGGGAAGGGGAACGGCATTGGCAACGGCCTGGGGGACGGCGGCGGTCTGGGCAGGGGCCATGCGGCGGGGACACCCGGCGCCAGCGCAAATGGCAATGGCCTCGGCCACGGTCATGGTGTGGGGAACGGTAACGGTGCGAGCCATGGCGCGAGCCCTGGGAGCGGCAACCCCGGCGGGAATGGCAAGGCCAATGGCAAGGTCAACGGCCGGGCGCCCGCCACCGGGACCCCCGTGCCGAGCGGCGCTGGCGCCGTCCCTCACGGCACGCCAAATGCGAACGGCAATGGTGCCGGAAAGAGTCATGGCAACAGCAGCGGCAACGGGGCCAGCAACCACATCGTGAACCCCGCCGCCAACGGAAACGGGAGCGCCAACGCCGGTGTCAATGCCAACGCCGCCGGCAACACCACCGGTGCGTCGAAGCCGAGCAACAATGTGCGCGCCAACCCGGGCGGAAATCCGAACACGTCGGGAATCGTCGGCGGAAACGGCAACGCTGGAGGGCTCGGAAACAGCAATGCAACTGGCAAGGGCAATGGCGAAGGAAACGGCAACGTCGCAGGAAACGGAACCGGGGCGAACCACTGATCGTCGCCTGCGCTCCGGCGCACGCCGGGGTCGGCCAACCGCGCGACGGATCCTGCTCGTCGACGACGACGTCCAGCTATTAGTCCAACTCGCCGAGCGCCTCAAGCGCGACGGGTTCAGCGTGTCGACGGCGCGCTCCGGCAAGGAGGCGTTGCAGCGGCTCGATAAGTGGTGGCCCGAGATCATCGTGCTCGACCTGATGATGCCCGGCATGGACGGCGAGGAGGTGGCCGCGCAGATCAAGCGGCGCGCCGACCTGCCGATCATCGTGCTCTCGGCGATCACGGCTGGCGAGAGTAAGGTCAAGCTGATCGAACGCTACGCCGAGGACTACATCACGAAGCCTTTCGAGTACCCCGAGCTGCGTGCCCGGATCAAGCGCGTCCGGCAACGGCTTGGCGGGCTGATCCCCGGCCGCGAGATCCGACTGGGCCCGGACCTGACGCTCGTGCTCGAACGGAAAGAATGCTTCGTGGCCGGCAGCCGCGTAAAGCTGAGCCCGACCGAGGTGCGTGTTCTCACGGCCCTGGCTGCCAACCTGGGTGAGGTAGTGTCCGTCGAGCAGCTCACCCTGCACGGGTGGAGCGAGGTCGACGCGGCGGACGCGTCATATGTCTGGGTCGCCATCCGGCGGTTGCGCCAGAAGATCGAGCTCGACCCCGACCATCCCCGCTATCTCCTCACGGAGCGCGGCGTGGGCTATCGGCTCGTCCCCGCAGCGTGAAGCGACCCGCTGACGCCCGCGACCGTGGGTCGCCGCGGCGGCGGTGGCTCTCGTACCAGCGCGAACAGACCCTTTCACAGCTGCTCCTCGCCGTCCTGCCGCTGCTCCTCTTCGGCGCCCTGGCGCTGCAGCAAGTAGGGACCGTGATCGGCCAGGAGGCCGACACACGGACTCGGGAGGCGGCGCGCAGCGTCGCGTCGATCCTGGCCCGCGACGCGTCCGACCTGCAGGCGCTCCTCGACAGCTACACCGGCTGGACCGTGCTGCAGGCCGATGTCGCCGCCGACGACGAGGCCGACATCCGAAGCACCGTGACCGACTTCCAGGTCGACCAGGGCCACGTGGACGCCGCCGTCCTGCTCATCGGTTCCCGCGTGATCGCCGCAGGTGATCCTGCAGTCACCCCCGGCCTCGAGGCATCCCTCCGTCACGCGGTGGCCACGCAGCCCGCGACCGCCACGACTGTCCCGGCCTACGCCGACCTGGGCGGTGGCCTCTATCTCGTGGCGACCGGCACCATCGACCTCGCCGGGCGCACCGGACCGGGGGTCGTGCTCGCGGGCACGCATCCGGCGGCCATGGCCTTCGCGCGGCGGATCGACGCGCGCTTCGCGCTGCAGGTGCGCCAGCTCGCCAACATCGACGTGGCGGTCTACGACCGTCGCGGGAGAGCGCTGTTGCAGAGCGATCGCGTGTTGGCGGCGCGGCTCGGGACGCCGGACGTCGCCGAGCTCCCTGTGGCCAGGACCGTCGTCCAGCATCCGGCGCCGGACTTCGTCGACGCCATCACCGCGCTCACCGGCCGCGACGGCCGGGTCCTCGGCGCGGTGGCCGTGATGACCGAACTCTCGGCCGTGGGCATCCTGGGCAACGATTTGCGGCTGTTCCTGGTGGCCACCCTTGGCCTGACCCTGGCGCTCGCGCTGGTGCTGACGCTCTATCTCTCGCAACGGCTTCGCCAGCGACTCCAGCCGATCGGCGACGGCATCGCGGCCGTCGCGCGTGGCGACCTCGCGGTGCGCCTGCCCGCCGGTGAGCGCGACCCGCTCGAGCGGCTCGCCGGGTCCCACAATCGACTGGCGGCCGCGCTCGAACGCCGAGAGCGCCTCGTCTGGCAATCGGTCGACGCCCTGGACAACCTGCGTCCAGATCGCCCGTCAGAGGCGCTCGCCGCCGACGTGGTCGCCGCGGCCCGTACGGTCTTCGGGCTCGATGCCTGTCGCCTGGTCGACCGCGACGGCCACGTGCAGGCGGCCGATCCCCCATCGGCGGTCGACGCCCCACCCGAGGGCGCATCACTCGCGCGTGCGAGCGTCTGGAACGGGCCGGACGCGCCCCAGCTCGAGTGCTGGTCGCCGGGGATCGCGGGGTGGGCCACCGCCGACCACGCCCTCTTCGACCTCTTCGCGCGTCAGGCCGGCGTCGTCATCCGCGATGCGGGGCTCTTTGCCGAGACCAGCCGCCGGGCCGTCCGCCTCGGGCGCATCAACGAACTCCAGCGCGACTTCCTTCGCGGTGTGAGCCACAACCTGCAGAGCCCGCTCACGCGCATCCTGGTGATGTCGGACGACCTGGCCGACCAGCCGGCCGTCAGGGTGGCCGAGCAAGCTCGTGCGATCCATGCGAACGCCGATCGGCTCGCCCACGTGGTCGATCAGCTCCTCACGCTCTCACGCCTCGACGCCGGCGCCTACGAACCCGCCGCCGATATCTTCGCCTTGGCCCCGCTCGTCCGGCGCGCCTGGGAGGCCCAGGGCGCCGACCGGCCCCTCGACCTCGTCGACCGGAGCGCGGGTGCGCTCGCCGTCGCCGACCGTGCGGGGGTCGAACAGGTCCTCTGGGTGCTCCTCGACAACGCGCTGCGCTACGCGCCGGCGGGGCCGATCCACGTCGAGATCGCGGTGCAGCCGCGGGCTGCGTCCTCCCGGCAGACAGCGGCCGCCGCGGGCCATGAGTTCGTCGTGCGGGTCCGCGACGAGGGCGCCGGCGTCCCCACCGCCGATCGGACACGCATCTTCGAGCGCTTCCAGCGCGGCACGAACGCCGTCGACCACGAGGGCACTGGTCTTGGCTTGAACGTGGCCCGCCGGCTGCTGCGCTCGATGGACGGGCGCATCTGGTACGAGGACGCGCCCGGTGGCGGTGCGATCTTCGCCTTCACGATTCCTGCGGAATTGGCCGTTGAGCCCGGGTGATTCAGCGTCAGGGCGCGCGCTATTAGCCGACCGCGGCAACCGGATCCCTTACGCAATTGCTTACGTACCAAGCAGCTGCGCCAACGTTAGAAGCATCCCGTGCCGCCTAAGTCCTTACGTTGATGTTTGCAGGTCGCCCGACTGACGTCACGAAAACAGTGCATATAGCAACGACATCCCCCTTCGATATTGACTCAGTAAGGTTCCGCAGGTACGGTCCGGCACTCACAAGCAACGTGTTATACGCATTTGAGGGATCGGGTTGGGCGTTCACCGACAGGGCGCCGCGAAGGCATTCCCAAGCGGGCGCGGTCAGGCGCTCGTGGAGTTCGCGCTGCTTTTCCCTCTCCTCATGCTGGCCACGCTCTCGGTGGTGGATGGAGCGCGCGTCTTCACGGCCTTCGTCTCTGTCTCGAACGCGTCCCGGGAGGCAGCCCTCTACGCAGCGCAGGGAACAAACTATCTCAAGTGGTGCGCCAACCCGCAGCCGGCCGACTCAGTTCCGTGCCCGCCGGGCGCGACGAGCGTCAACTACTCTCCCGACCCGGACAACGTGGCGCGCCGGATCGCTGACCAGGGTTACGGGCTCGACCACGCCGCTCTCGCGTTCGACCCGCCCCAGTGCGGCGACGGCACCTCGTTCGCCACCTGTACAGTGGCCAATGGCGCGACCGCGACGAGGGTGCGCGTCCATGTCACCTACTCCATGACGCTGGTCACGCCTTTGCTCGACCTGCTCTGGGGACACCCTGTGATCATGGGATCCCAGACCGAAGCCACGATTCTGCGGTGATCGCGCTCTCACGCACAGGCCGGCCACCGCTGGCCTGCCGCATAGGGCGCGGACAGGCGATGGCTGAGTTTGCCATCGTGATGCCGCTCCTCCTGCTCCTCTTCATGGCCCTCATCGACTTCGGCCGGGTCGTCTACGCACAGCACACGATTGCGGAGGCAGCGCGGGAGGCGGCGCGCGTCGCGATGGTCACGCCCGCGGATACCCAGTCCAAGTTCGATGCGATCCGGGCCGCGGTGTTCACGCCCGGCGTGGCCGTAGGCCCGAGCCAGATCGTGGGCGCGCCGGGTGCCTGTACGAGCTTCGCGTCGTCAGGCAACACCTACGACGACACGACGAGCCCGGCAACCTGTTTCTACCCCGATGGCACCCGCAGCGACGGCCGTGTCGTCGTGCGCATCAGCGCGACCGTGACTTTGCTGACGCCGATCATCTCGAGCATCGTGGGCGGCTCGTTCACCGTCCAGGCGCAGAGCATTGTCTACATCCAGTGATGCCCAGAGGAGTCCCGATGCCTACGCAGGGCCGAGATCCAGCTAGCCCCCAATCCAGCGAACGAGGCCAGGTGATCGTCGTCTTCGCCCTTTTTCTGGTCGCACTGCTTGCGATGGCGGGGCTGCTCATCGATGGGGGGATGGCGTGGGTCAACCGCGAGCAGGCGCAGAGCGCGGCGGACACTAGCGCGCTGGCGGGCGCCGAGGCACTGCGGGACGGTACGGATATCCGCTCGGCTGCGTTGTCGATCGCCGCGGCGAACGGCTTCGATCCGGCCGACCCGGCCCGCTGCAACGGCCAGGGAACCTCGGTCACCATCAACCACCCACCCACCAGCGGACCCAACCGGGGCAACAGTGATGCGGTCGAGATCATTACGACCCGGCCGATGCGCACGAGCTTCGCCAATGTGGTCGGGCAGTCGTGCTGGATGGTCTCGGCTCGCGCGGTGGCGTCGATCCACGCCACCGCGGCGCCGTACAGCATGCTCATCCTGGGTCAGGAAACCGAGGATGGGATACTCCGCCAGAACGTCTGCGAATCGGTCGAGATCGGCGGCGGCGATCACCACGGCGACTCCCACCTGACGACAGCCGGCGGCCTCATGGTCAACTCGAACTGCTCGACCGGCAAGGACGGGGCGGTCGCGGTCGACGGGCACCCTACGGTGTCGACGCAGTGGACGCACGTGGTTGGGACCTGGACGGGGTATCCAGGCCCTCCGCCGGGCAGCTGGGCCCCGCAGCCCCAGCAGGTCCCCGCACCACTGCTGGACCCACTGGCCGGCCTAGTCGGGCCGGATCCCCACCAGGCGCCGAGCTCGAGCTGCCCGGGGAACGGGGGCGGCACTCCTGCCGAGCCCAAGCCCTGCAAGATCGAGGGGCCGGGGGTTTTCGTCCTGTCTCCGGGGGTGTACTGGGGCGGCTTGAGGATCTCGGGTAGGGCGACCGTATATCTAACGCCCGGAACCTACATCCTTGCCGGTGGCGGACTCACGCTGAACGGGAACGCCAGCCTCACGAGCGTCGTGTCGGCGGGCAACCTGACTCCCGGCGGAGGCGTCTTGCTCTACAACACCGTCGATCCCGATAGCCCGACCGACAACGGGAAAATGGGCGACATCAAGACCGCAGGATCGGCCGGTCTCAACTTGTGGCCTTTGCAGCAAAGCCCGTACGCGGGGTTGGTCGTCTGGCAGGATCGCGTACCCGCCCACCAGGGAGACGTGGAGATCGAGGGGAGCAGCACTGCCGGCATCCGCGGGACAGTCTACGTGCCAGTCAGCGAGGTCGAGATCGAGGGCGGGGACGACCACGGCGGATCCAAGGCAACGGTCACCGGCCAGTTCATCGCCGGCACACTGGAGGTGGAGGGCAACAGCAACCTGCAGGTCAACTATGACGCGAACCTCTTCTACCACGGCCAGATCGGCCTGGTGGAGTGACGACAGCCACCAGGTCCGATGGAGAGTAGACAGCACAGCGGGACGAGGAACGGCCATGACGAGGAATGGGGAAGCGCAAAGACGCGCCGACGGATTCAGAGGGTAACAGCGATGAACGCCCTCGAACCTGGGCCAGGCTCCACGGCAGCGATCCGGCGATTACAGGCGGCCGAGACGGGGAGCCAGCACGCCGAGGAGCGAGCGGAGGTCGGCCGCGCCGAGCCGGTCGAGATCCTGGGGCCGGGTCTGCGCCTGGCGGGGACGCTCTCCGTGGGCGGCTTCAACCGGCTATCCGACTTCGTCAATCTGAGCGAGGGACTCGTGGGCTTGCGCGACGGTCGGCTGCTGGGCTGGCACGGTGAGGACCCCGTCGGCGTGGCGCCCGAACTCTGGCTCACGCGTCGCGCCATCACCATGATCGCACAGCGCGAGCCACAGCCCATTCAGGACCGCGAGGGCTTCCGCGTGACTCGCCAGACGCAGCGACTGAGCATTGTCAGCCACGACCTCCTGATCACCGGCAACGTGCACCTCCCGGAGGGCGGGTCGATGACGATGTACATGGGCGCGAGCGACATCCTCTTCGTGCCCATGACCGACGTCGAGGTACAGGCGGCGGGCGACCCGCAGCCAGAATCGGTCCGGTACGCCTTCGCGCTGGTCAACCGGGGTCGCATCGACGCGATCGCCACAGCCACCCCTCATGTCGTGGCGGTGCCCGTCAGCGCGAGGCCGGTGAACGTCGAAGTCGCCCCTGCCGGGCGGTAGGCTCGTGGATGCCACGCTCACCGTCGACGAAGTCGCGCCGACCACAGGTCGTCCTCCAAGGATCGTCCGACGGTGGGTCCAGCCAGGCACTGGCGCTTGCGCAGGAGGACTTGGAGAGGGTGCCATTCTACTGTCGGCTGCGGACGGGCCAGCTTGCAGCAGGGCCTCACCCAAGCAGCGCTCGCCCGGCTGCTCGGGACGTCGCAAGACACCGTTGCTTGCTGGGATCGTGGTTGCGATGCCTCCTCGTCCTTACTCACGTAGAATGGCGGCGGTGCCGGCGACCGTTTTGCGACGCTGGGCGGATGGGGAACGCCGCCACAACCATCGTGTTGTCGTAGTCGGAACGAGGGACGGTGGCGAGCTGGCTGCGCGCCGGCTCAACCGAACAGCGGCTGCAAAGCGAGCACACATGATCCTCGCCGCCGCGGAAGGGCGGGGACGTTCGAGATCCCCTGGCGGCGCCCTGCTCAGTCAGCCCCGATGGTCAAGTGGCGCACCCGCTTCGCCCGGAATCGCCTGGCGGGTCTCATTGGACACGCCGCGGCCCGGCGCACAGATCCGCTACCGGTCTGACGACCACCCGGCGCATCCTGGTTGGTTGAATCGATGGCCGGCACGCCGTTGGTGGCCACCGTATACCCCACGTCCTGCTCGAGTCAGTACGTGTCGCACTCGAACACCGGCGACTACCTCGGCAAGTGGTTGCCGTTCTACACGATCCCCAGCCCACTGACGGGCATCTACCGCTTGAACGTGCAGACATCTGGCTACGGGAACGGTTCCAACCAGTTCTCGATCAAGGCGGTGGCGGGCACCGGCGGTGGCACCCAGCCGCAGATCTACGGCCTCGGGTCCATGTCGATCTTCGCGAACATGAACTCGGGCGTGACGAACCTCTACATGGCCCAGATCGCCGCGATCCATGCCGGCAAGACGATGGAGATCCGCCTCTTCGACCCGGGCGACGCGAACGGCAACGCGTACATGCAGTTCCTGATGCCGACGGCGACCGGCTACACGGCTGTGCCCTTCCGTTGGTATGACGCCGGCACGAACGATTCGAACGTCTCGATTCCGTACCCGTTGCCGAATCAATCGACCACGACGCCGAACGGTCCCGGCATCGTCACGACCTCGAGCGGCCACCGCTACTTCAACGGACACTGGCTCGTGGTCGACATCCCGATCCCCTCCGACTACACGGCGCCCCAGAACGGCTGGTGGAAAGTCGCCTACACCTACTACGGCGGAGCAGCGCACGACCGCACGACGTGGAAAGTGACGATCCGTGGCAACCCGGTCCACCTGGTGGTCCCATGAACGAGCTCAGGCGCCAGAGCGCTTCGGCGATGCGCGGGTGGGCGGCCCGTGGCATGAAGTGACCGGCCGGGTTGCCGGCCTCGTCTCCCGCCTGCGAGGCCGCCCTGCTCATCCAGCGCTGGAAGGTTCGACTGACCACGAGGCCCCATGCACGAACCCTGTGCTGGTGCACCTGTTCCAGGTCGATCGGATCGTGGCCGGCACGCTCTGCGGGACCCATGGGCGTGTGAGCGACACGGTGAACCGCGTCGCTGGGCTGCGCCTGGTCGACGCGACCGTCACGGATCTGACGGGCCAATCGGCCTTGGCCGTTCCCGCGTTGGACGTGTCGCTCGATCAGGTGCTCCTGATCATCCCGGACGATCAACCGCCATCGGAGCGGCGCATCTGGACACGGCGCCGGCGGGTCGAAATCGCCGTGGGCGGGTTTGCGGTCTTCGGCGAGCTGCACGGACCAGCGGCGGCCGATCCCCTCGCGAACCTGCATCGCCGTCCGGCGTTCGTGCCGTTGACGGACGCGACGATCGTCGTGGCGGCAAGCGGCGCGAGCCTCGCCGCCACGCCGGTGGTGATCGTGAGCACCGCCGCGGCGACGAGCATCCGGGACGCCGGGAACGACCGCATCCTGCGCCCGATCGCGCCCCGATGACCGGTCTGCCGTCGAGGGTCGCTGTGGGATCGCAGGGGGCCGCCAGGGCAGACCGAGAGCGGCTGCTGCGCCGGAACGGCGACCCGACGGACGCGCCTGACGATGCGGGAGCTGCTGCTCAACCAAGACGAGATCGCGTTCATCGGTCAGCGCGAGGCAGTAGAGCTGCCGAGCGAACCCGTCGATCCCTTGCGCCCACTGGACCGCCCGACCATCGAGAGGCGCCCACGGCGCATGATCGTCTTCACGTCGGGCCACGCGATCACCGGCTCCGTATACCTGTATCACGAGCAGACGTTGGCCGGGTTCGTCGACGCCGGTGACCCGCGCTTCGTGGCCATGACGAACGCCCGCGCTCGCTCGCTGGCCGACCGGCGGGTGACCAGCCACTTCGCCTTGTTGCGGGTCAACCGGACCCAGATGATCGCCGTGGCGGAGTCGACGAGGCTCATCGGAACAGGTCGCCCCTGAGCGGGTGTCAGCCGGGACCGCGGCCATGACGGTCCAGCTCCGGCGCTGCGGCGCCGGCCGCGTTGCGGTACAAGAGAGATACCGCGTTGCGGTACAAGATAGATGTATGCGGCCCGACCCTGGCCTCCGCTCGCCGACCATGCCGCCGAACGTTGCGTTGCCCGCGAGACGCTGCGTTGCCCGTGAGGTGTGTCCATGGATGCCCTGCCACCGCTCGATCCCCGATCGACCGCCCTCGTCCTCATCGACCTTCAGAACGGGATCGTCGCCGGGCCGACCGCGCCCATCTCCGCGCGGGAGGTGGTCGCCAACGCCCGTCGCCTGACCGACGTCTGCCGGCGCGCCGGGGCCCTTGTCGTGCTCGTCCACGTGACCACGTCCCCGGACCGTCTCGACGCGCTCCGTCCCATCGCCGACGAGGCACCGCCGCCCGGCGGACCGCCTCCACAGGGCTGGTCGGACATCATCCCGGAGCTCGGCCCGGAGCCCGGCGACCTCGTGATCGCCAAGCACCAGTGGGGCGCCTTCTACGGCACGGAGCTCGACCTGCAACTGCGTCGACGGGGCATCACGACGATCATCCTGGGCGGCATCTCGACCAACATCGGCGTCGAGTCGACGGCCCGTGACGCCTACGAACGCGGCTACCAGCAGATCTTCGCCGTCGACGCCATGACCGCGCGCAACGCGGAAGACCACGCGCACACGGTGACCCGGATCTTTCCGCGGTTGGGGCGCGTGCGGACCACCGACCAGATCGTCCGCGCCATCGTCGGACGGTAGACGGCCCGGTGCGAGCGCCGGCGCGTCGGGCTCGACCACGTCGAGCAGCCGCGGTCCCCTGCCCTGCGGGCCCGGCCGCAAGCCTGCGCCGGAGCCGCGGACCCCGCGTCAGGCTCGTGCCGGTACCGCGCAGGCCGCCCCACGAGCCAGGAGGCGCAGCCGCCAAACCAGCGTCCCGGCAAGCAGCAGGAGCGAGGCCGCCCCGATCACGGGCTGCAGCGGGGCGAACACGGTGAGCGCGCCGCTCGCCCCGAGCAACAGCAGGGCCACCTTGTTGCACACCGGGCAGCCGATCGCCAGGAAGGCGGCCAGGCTGCCGATCGTGGCGGCGGTGGTGCCACGCCCCTCGGGCTCCGCCTCGCCCGCCGTCCCGACCGTGCCCAACGACACGAGCAGACCCGACGACGACGGGGCGAGAGCGGCCGCCCGTTCACGGGCCGCTCGACCGTAGGTGGCCCCGATCAGCCCCATCAACGGGGCCGAGAGCAGCCAGACGGCGATCGCGAACGGCGCCGGGGGGATGCTCCGCCCGAAGATCGGGTTCGGGATGATGGCAGCCACGAGCCCGAAGGCCAGCAGCGCGGCGACGCTCCAGACGAGTGCCTCCGCCACGAACCGCAAACTGAGCACGACGCGCAGCGACGAACCGGCCTCGTGCAGCGATCCGGCCACGCTGCAGGCCAGTGCGGCAGGATCACAGGGACGGCTCATCGTCGCCGGTCCGAGCCGCAACGCGGTCCGCCCGATCCCGTGTGCGACCCCTGCCGCGATCCCCGGCCGTGCCGACCCGGCAGCAACAGGCGCATCGCTGTCCGCCTTAGAAGGTCATGATTTCGTAGCCGTCGCGCAGCCGGCGCTCGACCTCCTCGCCGGCCGGCACCAGCTCGGTGTCAACCTCCGTCAGGCGGCTCAGCACGCCGAGCTGCTGCGCCACCGCCTGGCAGGCCAGCGGCCGTGCATGGCGGCGCAGTGTGGCGAGCGACTCCGCGAGATCGGCTGGCGGATCCGCCAGCAGACGCTCACTCGGCCCGAAGAAGAGCACGCGAATGTCCTCGAGGGTGCCGCGTTCCGCCATCCGGGCGGCCATGCGAGCCCCCACGGACGCCTTCACATCGTCGGAAACGATCACCACCAGTAGCTTGTCGGCCATGGGACGCAGCTCGCCGGTCGCTCAGGCGGCCGCGACGGCGGCGGGCGTCTCCCGCAGGATCGCCAGCAGGTCGTTCGAGTCGATGATCAGGTGGTCTTCGCCCTCCAGGCGGATCTCCGTGCCGGTGTACTTGGGAAAGAGGACGCGGTCGCCCACGCTGACCTTGATGGTCTCCGTGTCGTCGCCGACCGCGACGACCTCGCCGCGCTGCGGCTTCTCCTTCGCCGTGTCGGGGAGCAGGATCCCGGACTTCGTGACGCTCTCCTCCGCGAGGACGCGGACGAGGACACGGCTTCCGAGCGGCTGGACCTGAGTGGCCATGGTAGTGACTCCTCCTTGCGATGACTGAGGAACGATGGGATGCCGACAGATCTGGTCTGCCCAACCCCTGGGCGGTTGCCGAGCCCTGGCAGTCGAGCGTCAGTGCACCGGCGCGCTCGCCCGCAGGCCGAGCAACGCGTCGATGCGCGCCTGGTCGAAGCCGACGATCGGGCGGCCGTCGATCTCGATCACCGGCACGCCCATCTGGCCGGTGCGCCGCACGAGGTCCCGCGCGGCGGCCACGTCACGGCTCACGTCGACCTCGCGGAACGGCACCCCGTGGGCACGCAGGTACGCCTTGGCGCGGTTACACCAGGGGCATGTCGGCGTCGTGAAGACGAGGACGCGGTGGGGTCGAGCGGGGGTCCCGGTCATGCCTGCACCTCCAGGCTAGCGATCACGCGTTGCAGTCGTTCGCGGGCTTCGGACGCCACGTCGACGAGCCCGGGGGCATCCGAGATGCCCATCGCGGCGGTCGGGTCGAGCGCCTCCACGATCGTCTGACCCGCCTCCTCTCGGAGGACGACGTTGCACGGCAGCAGCGCGCCGACCGACGGATCGACCTGCAGGGCCCGATGCGCCAACGGCGGGTTGCAGGCCCCGAGGATCAGGTATGGATCCTGCTCGATGCCCAGCTTCGCCCGCATGGTTGCAGCCACGTCGATCTCGGTCAGCACGCCGAAGCCTTCGGTCTTCAGGGCGGCCTCCACCAGGGGGCGGGCCTCGGCCAGGGGACGCGCGAGGCGCGTGCCGAACGTGTAGTGGGTGCCGATCGTCATCGTGCTCAACTCCGTGTGGTGGTTGCCAGTGTCGCCGTGGGATGGGGCGCGGAGACCTGTGGGCGGGTGCGTCGGGCGACGAGGCGCTCGATGATCCGGCAGGCTTCCACGATCTCTGGTTCGCTCAGCCGGTAGAGCACGGTCGTGCCCTCGCGGCGTGTCTCGACGAGGCCCGCATGGCGCAGCACGCCGAGGTGCTGGCTCGCGTTGGCCAGCGTGACGCCAAGGACCACCGCGAGCTCCCCTACCGATCGTTCACCGCCCGCGAGGGCGTCGATCAGCATGAGCCGCTTCGGATCCGTCAGGACCTTGCACACCTCGGCGTGCAGCTGGTAGCGCGCTGGATCTCCGTTCATGGACCTCCCCGACGTCCCGTCCGGCCGGTGCGCGCTCACGCGCAACGACCACGGGTCAGACGGATGCTAGCCGATATTGCGTGCTTGCGCAAGTAGCTCAGATGCGCCCCACCTGGCGGTCCCATCGCCGCCCCGTACCAGTGGGGGGCTGGATCCCCCCGCGTCGTCGGCGGAGACTGGAGCCCAGCACCAGGAGGGAGCGATGCAGATCCGATTCGCCGGCTACGCGGGAGATTGCCGGATCTCGGGCGCCCTCGACCTGACGGCATCCCGCCTCACCGATGCGCTCAACGCGGCCGAGGTCATCGTGCTGCGTGACGCGGTCCTGGAGAGCCTCGACGACGGCCGCCGCGTCGCGTTGGAGCGGGTCGAGATCCGGCGGGATGAGCTCTACGCGGTGGAGGCGACCGACCCGTCACAGGACCGACAGCGACGCGTACACACCGTGCGTCACCGGGTCCACGTCCAGCTGGGTCCATACGGTGTCCTCGGCGAGCTGCATGCGTACCCCGGCGTCGCGCCGCTGCGGAGCCTGGCCCATCGCGGGCCGATGGTGCCCCTGACGACGGCGACGATCGCCTACCTGAGTGGCGGCCAGCTGCAGATGCACGACGCAGGCACGCTGCTCGTCAACAGCGCGCTTGCCGACTGGATCGTGGCCCGCGAGAAGGAGGCGATCTACTTCGCGGGCGTCCCGACGATCCCGGTCTCGACGTAGGCGGGTCCTGCGGGCACGCGCTTCGGCCGGCACTCAGTCGGCACCGAGCTCCAGCGTGACCGCGCCGGCGAAGCGCCGCTCGAACTCCGCCAGCAGCTCCGCGTCGTAGCCGACCCGCGTGCGCAGCTCCATCGGCTGCGTGCGGCCGTCACCGAGCGGAACCTCGAGCACGACCGGCGTCTGGCCCGGGCGGCTGCGCAGGATCTCGCGGACGGCGGCGAACACTTCGGCGAGCGGCTCGCCCGAGTGGAACCCGAAGCGCACGTGGAGCGCCTCCCCGGGCATCGCCTCCAGCGGACGCGTGGGCGCTGCGGCCCGGCGGGCCGCGGCGCGCTCCGCTTCGATCGGCGGCGGCGGCTCGTCATCCGAGAACGCGGGCGGCGCGAGCGAAGCCACCGAACGGGCCGTGCTAGGTGGCAGCGCCGACCGCTCGGCCGGGCCGATCGCACCGCCCGTCGGCGCCCGCCCAGTGGCCACCGGGACGTCGATCTCGAGTTCACCCAGGATGCCCCCGCCGCGCAGTGGTGAGACGTGGGGGATCACGCGCCGGACCACGTGGCCGGCGTGGCCGTCCGGAGCATGGCCGTTCGCGGCGTGGCCGTTCGGAGCACCACCGACCGCGCCGCGCAGCCCAGTGCCGACCGCGCCGTCGCCGCCCGGCCGGCCGCCGGTCGAGGAGGCATCGACGGCGGCCGGCGCCCCCCATCGGCCCGCTCCCCGGCCACCGCGCCGCCCCTGCTCGAACGACTGCACCTGTCGGGCGAAGGCGCCCTCGCCGAGCCCGGCCGCCTCCTCCCACGTCCAGACCGAGTCGGCCAGCACCACCGATCCGTCGCCCTTGTGGTCGACCCGCCCGGCCACCAACAGGATCGCATCTTCCTGCCAGGTCGCCACCGTCGCCTCGAACGTCTTCGGGAAGACGATCACCTCGATCGTTCCCTGCAGGTCCTCGAGGGTCGCCACGCCCATCGTGGCCTTCGACTTCGTGATCACCCGCCGGACGCCCGTCACGACACCGCCGACGACCACCCGCTGCTGGTCCATCTCTTCCCCGAGATCCCCGCTGTACGCGGTGACGTAGCGGTCGAGCTGCTGTGCCAGCGCGGCCAGCGGATGGTCGGAGAGATAGAGCCCGATCAACTCCTTCTCCCAGCGCAGCCGCTCGCGGGGCGGCGCCTCCGTCGCGGGCGGCAGCGGCCGCTCCAGCGCTTCGGGCTCCGCTGCGTCGCCGAAGAGCGACGTCTGGCCGCTCGAGCGGTCCCGCTGTTCGGCCTGCGCGGCGGCCATCGCGTCGTCGAGCGCGAGCAGCAGCTGTGCTGGGTGCCCGAAGCGCCCCAGGGCCCCGACTTTGATCAGCGACTCGAGCACACGCTTGTTCACCAGGCGCAGGTCGACGCGTCGGCACAGGTCGGTCAGCGAGCGGAAATCGCCCTCGGCCTCGCGGGCGGTGATGATCGACTCGATGGCGCCCTGGCCCACGTTCTTGACGGCCAGCAGCCCGAAACGGATGGCGTCTCCCTCGACGGTGAAGTCGAGGTGGCTGCGGTGCACGTCGGGCGGGCGGACCTCGATCCCCAGGCGCCGGCACTCGGCCACCGCCGCGGCCACCTTGTCGGTGTTGTCGCGGAACGCGGTCAACACGCTGGCCATGTACTCGACCGTGTAGTTCGCCTTGAGGTACGCGGTCTGGTACGCGACCAGGCCGTACGTCGTGGCGTGCGCCTTGTTGAAGCCGTACCGGGCGAACGGGGCGAAGGCCTTGAAGACGGCCTCGATCACGTCGGGCTTCACGCCGCGCTCCGCGGCCTGCGGGACGAACTTCGCCATCATCTGCTGGAGGACGTCGTCTTTCTTCTTGCGGATGGCGTAGCCGAGGGTGTCCGCCTCGGGGCCGCTGAAGCCGGCGAGCGCCTTGGCCGCCGCCATGATGTCCTCCTGGTAGACGAAGATGCCGTACGTCTTGGAGAGGTACGGCTCGAGGAGCGGGTGCAGGTAGGTGATCGGTTCCTCCCCGTGCTTGCGCCGGATGTAGGCCGGGATGTTGTCCATGGGGCCGGGGCGGTAGAGCGCCACCATCGCCGCCAGGTCGTACACCGATGTCGGACGCAGCTCGCGGATGTAGCGGCGCATCCCCGCCGACTCCAGCTGGAAGACACCCGTCGTTTCGCCCGAGGCGAGCAGCTCGAACGTCTTCGCGTCGTCGAGCGGGATCTGGTCGAGGTCGATCTCGACGCCGCGGTGCCGGCGGATCGTATCGACCGCGTGCCGCAGGATCGTCAGGTTGGAGAGACCCAGGAAGTCGAACTTGAGGAGCCCCAGCGCGTCGACGCCGTGCATCTCGTACTGCGTCATGAGCGCTTCCGAGTTGGTCGCTCTCTGGAGCGGCATGATCTCGGTCAGCGGCTCGCGGCTGATCACGACGCCGGCGGCGTGGGTCGAGGCGTTGCGCGCGACCCCCTCGACCTGCTTGGCAAGCTCGATCAGACGATGGATCTGCGGGTCGCCGTCGTACAGCCCGCGCAGCTCGGGCGCCTGCGCGATGGCCTCTTCGAGGTGGATCCCGAGCTGGTTCGGGACGAGTTTGGCGATCCGGTCGACGTCCCCGTACAGCATGCCGAGGACGCGCCCGACGTCCCGGATGGCCGCGCGCGCTTGCATGGTGCCGAACGTGATGATCTGGGCGACATGATCGGCGCCGTACTTGCGCGTGACGTAGTTGATGACCTCGTCGCGACGCGCGTCCTCGAAGTCCACGTCGATGTCGGGCATCGTGACGCGATCGGGGTTGAGGAACCGCTCGAACGGCAGCTCGTAGCGGATCGGGTCGACCGGCGTGATCCCGAGCGTGTGCGTCACGATCGATCCGGGGGCGCTGCCGCGACACGTGATGGCGATCCCCTGCTCGCGCGCGAAGCGGGTAAAGTCGGCGACGATCAAGAAGTACCCCGCGTAGCCCATGCGGCAGATCACGTCGAGCTCGTAGTCGAGCCGTTCGCGGATCTCCGGCGTGACCGCCGGGTAGCGTTCCTGCAGGCCCCGCTCGCACTCCGCGCGCAACCAGGACTCCGCGGTATGCCCCGGGGGGACGGGGAAGTCCGGCAGACGGAGCTGGCCGAACTGCAGCTTCAGGTCGACCATCTCGGCGATGCGCCGCGTGTTGCGGAGGGCCTCCGGCACGTCGCGGAAGAGCGCCTCCATCTCGGCCGCGCTCTTGAGGTAGAACTCGTCGCTCTCGAAGCGCATCCGGTTCGGCGTGTCGAGCGTCGACGCGGTCCCGATGCAGAGGAGCACGTCGTGGGCCTCGGCTTGGGCGCGCCGGACGTAGTGCAAGTCGTTGGTGGCGACGAGGGGCAGTCCCATCTCGGGCGCGAGACGCAGCAGCTGCTCGTTGAGCCGCCGCTGCAGCGGGATCCCGTGGTCCTGGAGCTCCAGGTAGAAGTTGCCGGGACCAAAGATGTCGCGGTAGGAGCCGGCGAGCCGGCGGGCGCCCTCCCAGTCGTCGACCTCGAGCGCCTTGGGGATCTCGCCACCCAGGCAAGCGGACATGCCGATCAGGCCCTCGGCGTGCTGCGCGAGGTAGTCCCGATCGATGCGCGGCTTGTAGTAGTAGCCCTGCAGGTGCGCATCGGTGATGATCCGGCACAGGTTCTGGTAGCCGGTCCAGTCCTTCGCCAGCAGGACCAGGTGGTACGGTTGCGCGTCTGCCCTGCCGTCGCGGTCCGTCATCGAACGGCGCGCCACGTACGTTTCGACGCCGATGATCGGCTTGATGCCGCGCTGGGTGGCGGCCTGGTAGAACGCCACGGCCCCGTAGAGCGCGCCGTGATCCGTGATCGCCAGAGAGTCGAACCCGAGCGCGGATGCCTCGGCGACCAAGTCGTCGATCCGCCCGAGGCCGTCGAGCAGACTGAACTCGGTGTGGACGTGCAGGTGGGTGAAGTCGTTGGGAGCGATCGTCACGGGAGAGGGCACGCGCGGGTCAAGGGCATGGGACTAGGATAGCCCGCGGGATGCCGGCCGATCGTGGGTCGGCCGTCGTCCGGGTGCACGGGCGGCTGGGTGCGCGCCGGCTTGGGTGCTGCCGACGGCCCGCCTGGGGCAGTGGCGGCTGGTCGGGTGCCAGTGGCGGCCCCCGGGGTACTAGTGGCGGCCCGCCGGCGCAGTGGCGGGTTGTCGGGGGCCAGTGGCCGCCCGTCCGGGGGACCGTCGCCACTGGGCGAGCCCCTCCGCCTCGCTGCTTTCTACGATCAGTGAACAGCTCGGTTGGGTGCTGCGGCGGCTGCCCCTGCTGGCCGGCCCGCTCAACGCTCGGAACCGGGCAGGCAGTGTCCGGGCCGGCATCGACGCCGCCGGCCAGCCGGCCAGCCGGTCAGCCGGTCAGCCGGTCAGCCGGTCAAAACGGTACTGCGACGGCCGCAACCGCTGAACGCGCCACATGCCGTTCACTGATCGTCGAAATGCGCCTCTGTCTCACCCACGACCCCACGCGCCTGGCAGACGCGCCCGTCGCCATGCCCGGCTGGCACGTCTTGCGCGCCACGATCGCCCGACCAACCGCCTGCGCCGTGCCGGGCCGCCAGGCCACCAGGCCACCGGGCCAGGTCCGCCGTGCCAGGTCCGCCCGGCCGTTGACAGCGGCCCACCGGGCGCAGACCATCGGCGTGACCCGGCCGCACCCGAGCGGCCCAGCTGGGAGGAGATCGCGTGGAGACACCGCAGCCGCCGGTCTTGCTGCCGACCCGTGTCGAGGAGGGGCGCGCGGCGGGCCTGATCTACCGGATCGAGGGCGAGCTCGTGCCGGTGCTGCACGTCGTGCTCGACGGCAGTCGCCGCCTCTTTTTCGAGCACCACGTCGTGCTCTGGAAGGATCCCAACCTGCTGATCGGGATCCATCCGATGGCCGGGGCATTCAAGCGGGTCGTGGCGGGGATGCCGATCTTCATGACCGAGACGCAGTCGCCGGGCGAGATCGCGTTCTCGCGTGACGATCCCGGGCATGTCCTCTCGATCCACCTGCCGCCCGGCCGGTCGATCTTCGTCAGGGAGCACCAGCTCCTGGCCGCCACCGGGGGCGTCGATTACGCGTTCACGCGGGTGCGTGGCATCGGGAACATGCTGTTCGGAGGGAGCGGGTTCTTCATCGACCGCTTCCAGGCCGGCGCCGAGGAGGGCGTGGTCTGGCTCCACGGCTACGGCAACGTCTTCGAGAAGCAGCTGGGGCCCGGCGAGGCGATCGACGTCGAGGGCGGCGGCTGGATCTACCGGGACGAGACGGTGTCGATGCAGCCGGCGGTCTACGGACTGAAGACGGGGGTGTTCGGGGGGTCGGGGCAGCTGGTGTTCAATCGCTTCACAGGGCCGGGTCGGGTCGGGATCCAGTCGGCGTACGTGCACCTGCCGACCGAGAACTGACCGCGGGCCGACCAGCGAGGCCGACTGACCGCGGGTCGACCGACGAACCAGCGGGGGCCGACCGACCGCGGGCCGACCGACCGCGGGCCGACCGACGAGGACGCCCGGAGGATCGGCGGCCGACCGACAGGCGGCCGTGGGCACGGCAGGACCCGGTCGGTGGATCGAGCGGGCGTGATCGGGTCGGCGCCATCCGTGCGCGCTACGGGTCGACCGGGTGGCGCTCCGCCCGACCATCTGGCGGAGTGGCATCGATGGCAGTCTACGTCGGCACATCCGGCTGGCAGTACCGGCACTGGCGCGGGCGCTACTACCCGCCCGGCCTGCCTCAGGCGCGCTGGCTCGAGCACTATGCCGCGGACTTCGCCACGGTCGAGATCAACGCGAGCTTCTACTACCTGCCGCGCCGCTCTACCTTCGAAGCGTGGGCACGGCGCACGCCGCCTGGGTTCCTCTTTGCGGTCAAGGCCAGCCGCTACCTGACGCACGTCCGACGACTCCGCGACCCCGAGGAGCCGGTCGCGCGGTTCATCGAGGCGGCGAGCGGTCTGGGGGATCGGCTCGGTCCAGTACTGCTGCAGCTCCCACCGACCTTCGAGCGGGATCTGCCCGCGCTCGTCACCGCGCTCGAAGCGTTCCCGGCCGGGGTTCGCGTGGCGGTCGAGCTGCGGCACCAGTCCTGGTTCGTCGAGGAGGTCCGCAGGTCGCTCCTCGGCCGCGGTGTCGCGCTCTGCCTGGCCGACCGACAGGGAGCGATCACGCCTCTCTGGCGGACGGCCGACTGGGCGTATCTGCGCCTGCATGAGGGGCTGGGTCGGCCGCGGCCGTGTTACGGGGAAGCCGCGCTCGAGGAGTGGGCGGGCGTGCTCGCGCGCGAGTGGCCAGCCGACGCGGATCGGTTCGTCTACTTCAACAACGACTGGGCCGGCTGCGCGGTGCGCGACGCGGCGCTGGCCGGGGTGGTCTTCGATCGGGCGGGGCTCGCGCCGACCCGCACGCCGCTGCCGTCGGCGATCGAGGTCGGGTAGGCGGCACGTGGGCAGCGGCCATGGGGCGGCGGGTCACCCGGCTGTCGCCCGCGGCGCCCGTTCCGCCCTCGACTCAGGCCGCCTCTTCTGCCGCCAGCGAGGCCGGGATCTGCCGCGCTTCGTGACGGATCACGAGCGCGACCGCCACCAGCACCAGCACCGCCCCACCGAGCAGAAATGGGGTCAGCGGCTCCGCCAGGATCGCCCAGCCCAGCACCAGCGCGATCACCGGGTTGACGTACGCATAGGTCGCCACCTGCGAGACCGGCGCATGCGCCAGGAGCCACGTGTACGCGGTGAACGCGAGCAGCGATCCGAACATGATCAGGTATCCCAGGGCGAGCCACGAACGAGTCTCGCTATGCGCCGGGATGCCGCCTGGTTCGAGCACCGCGGCGACCAGCAGCAGCACCATGCCGCCCGCCAGCATCTCGAGCGCGGTCGAGACCAGCGGGTCCCGAGGCATCGGCACCCGGCTCGAGGCAAACGACCCGGCCGCCCAGCACGCACAGGACACCACGAGCAACGCTGCGGCCCCCGGATCCACCGATCCCGCGCCCCCCTGCGACGTCAGCACGCCCACGCCGGCGAACCCCAGCGCGACGCCGCCCAGCGTGCCCCGGGTGACGCGCTCCCGGGCCAGCGCCCGGAAGACCACCACCCAGAGCGGGATCGACGCCGCCACCAGCGCCGCCAGCGAGGAAGGCACGTGCTGCTCGGCGCTGCTGATCCCCCCATTGCCCGCCGCCAGCAGCGCGACGCCGACCCCGCCCGCTCCGAGCAGCTCGTGGCGCGGCACCAGGAGACGGCGCACGCCTCCGCGCAGCGCCAGCACGGCGGCCAGCACCGTCCCCGCCACCACGAAGCGGATCCCCGCACTGAGGAGCGGCGGAAGCCCCTCCACCACGACCCGGATCGCGAGGTAGGTGGAACCCCAGACCACGTAGACGATCGCGAGGG
This sequence comes from Chloroflexota bacterium, assembly GCA_021812735.1. The sequence goes on from JAKAMV010000013.1 coordinate 26,363, forward strand.
CCGCCAGAACACGCCACGCCGGTACGTCATGCGGGTCGACGGCCGGCGGCCGTCGGGTCAGCTGCTGCCCTCCCGCGACGCATAGTCTTGGGCCGAGGAGGCCGCGGCGGCCGCCTGCAGCGCGGCAGCCTGCGCGATCTGCGCCGCCGACGGTGTCACTTCTTCAACCGACCCGCCGGCCATCAGCAGCCCCACCCGTTCGCGACTGGCGGCCGCGCTCGGCATCACCTCGACGATGCGGCCCTGGTAGATCACGGCGATCGTGTCGGAGAGCGAGAAGATCTCGTCGAGCTCGCTCGAGATCAGCAGGATCGCCAGCCCTTCGTCCCGCTTCTCGACCAGTTCGCGGTGGATGAACTCCGTCGCCCCCACGTCGAGCCCACGGGTCGGTTCAGCCGCCACCAGCACCTTCGGTCCCTCGGCCAGCTCGCGCGCCACCACCACCTTCTGTTGGTTGCCACCGGAAAGCGAGGACGCTGGGGCATCGGGGTTCGGCGGGCGGATGTCGAACTGCCGGATCAGGCTGGTCGCGCGTTCGTCGATGGCAGGCCAGCGGAGCTGGCCGTGCACCGCGAACGGAGGCTTCGACTGCGACCCGAGGATCAGGTTTTCCTTCACCTCGAACGGCAGGATCAACCCCCGGGTGTGTCGATCCTCCGGGATATACGCCAGGCCATTCGCGCGCCGCTCGGCCGCGCTCTGATCCCGCACGTCGCGACCCTCGAGGTAGACGTGCCCGGCCGTCACCGGCCGGAGCCCGGCGACGACCTCGGCCAGCTCGAGCTGGCCGTTGCCGCTGACCCCGGCGATCCCAACGATCTCGCCCGATCGGACCGTCAGGTCCACGCCCGCCAGCGCCGGCAGTCCCCGGTCCGAGTCGGCCTTCACGCCATCGAGCCGGAGTCGTTCCGCCCCGATATGGGCCTCGTCGCGCTCGACGCGGAGCAGGACCTCGCGGCCCACCATGGCCCGCGCGATCTCCGCCGGCGACGTGCGGGCTGTCTCCAACACGGCCGCGTTGCGACCCTGGCGCAGGACCGTCACCCGCTCCGAGATCGCCATCACCTCGCCCAGCTTGTGGGTGATCAAGATGACGGTCTTGCCGCCTGCGACCAGCCCCCGGAAGATCTCGAAGAGTTCGTCGGTCTCCTGTGGCGTCAGCACCGCCGTCGGCTCGTCGAAGACGAGCAGACGCGACCCGCGGTACAGAATCTTCAGGAGCTCGACGCGCTGCTGCACGCCGACCGGCAACGTGTCGACGCGCGCCGTGGGGTCGACGATCAGCCCGAACCGTTCGGAGAGCTCGCGGACCTGGGCCACCGACCCAGCGCGATCCAGCACGATGCCGCCGGGCTCCTGGCCCAGCACGACGTTCTCGGCGACCGTCATGACCGGCACCAGCTGGAAGTGCTGGTGCACCATCCCGACCCCGGCCGCGATCGCATCGCGTGGCCCGCGGATCCGGACCGGCTTCCCCTCGAACAAGATCTCGCCCGCGTCGGGATGGACGAGTCCGTAGAGGATGTTCATCAGCGTCGTCTTGCCGGCGCCGTTCTCGCCGACCACGGCGTGGATCTCCTGGCGACGCACCGACAGCTCAACGTGGTCGTTGGCAAGGAGGCTGCCGAAGGCCTTGGTGATGCCCCGCATCTCCAGGTACGGTGGGCCGTCCCGGGGCGGCAGCCCTGCCGGGCTGCGCGGGGCCTCGGCGCTCATTCGCCCACCTCGTAGGGGATCCCGTCGGCCGCCGGCGCGACCGCCCGTCCGACGAACCCGGCGAGGGCCACGATCGTCAGCACGTAGGGCGTGGCCGCGACGAGCTGGTCCGGGAAGCCGGTGCCCTGCAAGTTGATCCCGAGCGACTGGCCGAAGCCGAAGAGCAGGCACGCGAGGAAGGCGCCTACCGGGTGCCATTTGCCGAAGATCATGGCGGCGAGCGCGATGAACCCGGCGCCACTCGTCATGTTGTCGCTGAACGAGTGCGCCACGCTGAGCGAGAGGTAGGCGCCGCCCAGGCCCGAGAGCAGGCCGCTCAGGATCACGCACAGGTAGCGGATCTCGAAGACCGAGACGCCGAGCGTGTCTGCGGCACGGGGATGCTCACCGACGGCACGGATCCGCAGCCCGAGCCGGGTCCGGAAGAGGAACCACCAGGTGATCGGGACGGCGAGGATCGAGAGCCAGACCACGATGTTCTGGTCGCCGATCACGGCTCCGACGAACGGGATGCCGTAGATCACCGGCAGCTTCAGATCGGGCAGCGCCGGGATGTCGGAGGGCGTGCCGCTGGTCGCGTAGAAGCGGAACATGAGGAAGCTCGTGAGCCCGAGGGCAAGCAGGTTGATCGCCATCCCCGAGACGATCTGATTGGCCCGCAGGTGGATCGAAGCGATGCCGTGGACGGTCGCGATCAACCCGCCGCAGGCGACCGAGGCGAGGGTCGCCAGCACGATGTCGTGGGTCGCCGCGGCGACCAGGACGGCGAAGAAGGCGCCGACCAGCATCATCCCTTCCATCGCGATGTTGACGACGCCGGAGCGCTCGGAGATGACGCCCCCCAGCGCCGCCAGCGTGAGCGGCGCCGCGAAGCGCAGCGTTCCGGCCCAAAGGTCCGGACGAGCGAAGACGGTGACGAAGAGACCGACGATGTCCATCAGGCCGCGGCCTCCATCAGCGCGCGCAGCCCACCCCGCCGCAGTATCCAACGGATCAACATCTCGGCGCCCACGAAGAAGAGGACGAGCGCCTGGAGGATCTGGACCAAGAAGCCCGAGATGTTCGCATTCGCCTGCATGGCCACCGCGCCGTGGATCATGGCGCCGTACAGCAGCCCGGCGAGGAAGATCCCGATCGCAGAGTTCTTGCCGACCAGCGCCACCGCGATTGCCTCATAGCCGTAGCCCGGCGAGAAGCTGTCGTAGAGCCGGTGCTGGACCCAGACGGGGACCATCCCGGCCAGCCCGGCGAAGGCGCCCGCAATGACCATGGCGATGACGAGCCGGCGTGCGACGTTGATGCCGCCGTAGGCTGCCGCCTTGGCGTTGAAGCCCACGGCCCGGATCTCGTATCCGAGCGGCGTCCGCCACAGGATCCACGCGAAGACGAGGCCGGCCAGGATGGTCAAGAAGAGGCTCGCGTTGAGCCGGGCGTTGGGGAGGATCCACGACGGCAGGATCACCGGGAACGCCGCCTGCGGCGGGATGGGCCCCGACTCGGGTGTCCCAAACGCGTTCGCGGGGGTCATGGGTCCCGCCTCGAGGAGCCAGTGGCTGATGTCGATCGCCACGTAGCTCAGCATCATCGTGGTGATCACCTCGTGCGCCCCGGTCTTGGCCTTGAGCCAACCCGCGATCCCGGCCCAGGCCCCGCCGGCGAGCATGGCGGCGACGATGCAGAGCAGGATCAGGGGCAGCCCCGGCCAGTTGGGCAGCGTGGTGGCGACCCACGTCGACGCGATCGCGCCCATGTAGAGCTGTCCCTCGGCGCCGATGTTGAAGAGGCCGCACCGGAAGGCAAACGAGACCGCGTACGCGGCGAGGATGAGGGGAATCGACGAGATGAGTGTCTCGGAGATGTCGAACGGCGATCCGACGGCACCCACCAGCATCTGCTGGTAGGCGGCGATCGGGTTGGAACCGCTCGCAAGTACCACGAGCCCACCGACGAGGATCGCGAGCACGATCGCGAGGATGGGGGTGACAACGGCCGCCACGAACCGCAGCAGGCGGCCCCGGGGCGCTTCCAACGGTACGGTGGCGACGCTCACGGCATGCCCTCTGGGGGTATCGATCGGGGCGGGCCGGCACAGCCAGACCCGCCCCGATCAGATCGCTCGCGAACCGACGAGCTACTTGGGAATGGTCGTCGGCGGGACGATGGCGCCGCTCTTGATCTGCGCGGCGACCTGGGTCACCTGCGCGACGATGTCCGCCGGGACCGCGCTGTTCGGCGGTGCAAACCCGGTCGCGTCGTTCTGGAGGGTGAACTCGTTGTCGCCACCCTTGAACTGGTTGTTCATCGTCGCCTGGATCGTCAAGAAGACCGCGACGTCGACCTTCTTGATCGCGCTGGTGATGATCGTCGCCGGCGCGACGTAGTTCTGGTCGGCATCGACGCCGATCCCGTAGACGCCCTTGTCGACCGCGGCCTGTAGGTAGCCCAGGCCGCTCGCGCCCGCCACCTGGAAGAGGATCGTCGAGCCGCGCGAGATGTGGTTGAGCCCGATGCTCTTCCCGATGGTCTGGTCGGTGAACGACTGCGAGTACCCACCGATGATCGTGATGGACGGGTCCGCAGCCTTGGCGCCGGCGATGTAACCGGCGATGTAGCGGTCGACCGGCGGGATGGCCAGGCCACCCATGTAGCTGATCGTGTTGGATGTCGCGGCGCCGACCTTGCCCTTCTCCATCAGGCCGGCCATGTATCCGACCAGGTACCCGGACTCCTGCTCATGGAAGAAGAGGTTGGCCACGTTGGGCAAGTTGACGGTATTGCCCTTGGCATCGGCCGGAGCCGTGTCGATCGCGGCGAACTTGATATTGGGATACTGCGTGGCGACGGTGTAGACCGCGTTCGCCATCAGGAAGCCGACCGCGATCACCAGGTTGTCGCCCTTCTGGGCGAACGTGGTCAGGTTCGGCACGTACTGCGACTGCTCGGTCGACTGGATGACGTCGACCGTCGCGCCGAGCTGGCACTGTGCGCGCTGCAGCCCGAGATAGGCGAGGTGGTTGAAGCTCTTGTCGTTGAGGCCGCCGACGTCGGTGACGAGGCCGACCTTGAAGTTGGGGTTCGGAGCGACGCAGCTGGCCGAGGCGCTGGCGCCCGGGCTGACCACGGCTGCGGCCGATGCCGCAGCGGAGGGGGCCGCGGCCTGGCTCGCCGCCGCCGAGGGGGCGGCCGCCGCGGACGCGGCCGCGGAAGGGGCCGTGGACGCGGAAGACGAGCAGGCGCCGAATAGGATCGCCGCCACGGCTGCCATGGCGACGCCGACGCGTAACGTTCGCAACGGTTCTTCCTCCAACTCTGTCGGACCCGAGGACGCGCTGCCTCCGGTCCGACACTCGGATCCGGGGCCTTTCCCCGGATACTGATCTCCCCAGCTCCACCGGACCCGCAGGCACGCGGCACCGGCGGCGATGCGGCGCCAGTATGCACGCGGCCGGAAGGCCCGTGCAATCATAGGTTGCATCGTCAGGGGTCGCAGCGCCGCGGCGGGCCACCCGTGGTGACGCCCCGCGCCGTGTCGCGCTTCCTGCGGCAGGCCAGGAGGTGGAGGACGCGATGAACGAGGAGGCCGCCCGCGGGCGCGAGCGCGCCGCGGAGCTGCTCGATCTCCAGGAGGGGCGCGGCGACGTGCGGCTCGCGTCCACCGCGGAGGCACGGGAGCTGCTGCGGCGGGCGCGCCGCGTGGCGATCGTGGGCGCTTCGCCCGATCCGGCGCGACCATCCAACGACGTGATGGCCTACCTGCTGGCGGCCGGCTACGACTGCGTGCCGATCAACCCCGCCGTCAGCGAGGTGCTCGGGCGGCCCACGTTCCCCAACCTGGCCAGCGCCACGCGGGCCGCCGGCCGCTTCGACATCGTGGACGTCTTCCGTCGCCCCGAAGCCGCCCCGGAGATCGCGCGCGAGGCTGTTGCGGTCGGTGCGGGCGCGCTCTGGCTGCAGCTGGGCGTGGTCAACTGGGAAGCCGCGCGCATCGCCGCCGCCGCCGGACTGCCGGTCGTCATGGACCACTGCACGAAGATCGAACACCGGGCCATGCGCGCCGCGGACGACGCGGGACGCGCCTGAGCGGCCGGCTTGCGACGCCGCGCGTCTACCGAACGGCGAAGCCGGCGACGATCAGGGCCGCCCCCACGACCCCCGCCACCAGCCAGGACCGTGCACGCCGCCGCAGCTCGGCCTCCATCAGGTCGGCGCTCGAGGGCCCGGCTTCGGTCGGCCGCCCGCGCCACGTCTCGTAGCGGCGGATGTTCTCCTGCTGTGCGCGCAGGGCCTGGTACCGGCGGTAGTAGGGCACACCCCGCAGGTACGCCGCCGCGACGAGCGCGACACCGGCGACCCACAGGCCGAGGTTCAGCGGGCCCATCGACCGAATCGTCCCCCGTCCGCCCCCGCCCCGGTGGCACGCGCCCCGGTCCGACGCGGGCCACCGATCACTCGCCGCCCTCCAGACGCTCGCGGATCAACCGCTGCACGATGGCGGCGTTCGCCTGGCCGCGCGTCGCCTTCATGACCTGCCCCACCAGGAATCCGGCCACCTGCTGCTTCCCGGCCCGGTAATCCGACACGGCCGCCTGGTGCGCGGCGAGGACCTCGTTCACGGCAGCGGCGAGCGCGTCCGCGTCCGAGATCTGCGCCAGCCCGAGCGCGGCCACGATCTGCTCGACCGGCTCGCCCGCCTCGACGTGGCGCGCGAAGATCTCTTTCGCGTTGGTCCCGGAAATGCGCCCCTCCTCCACCATCGCCACGAGGTGCGCCAGCTCGGCACCGGACGCGTGACCACCGTCGCCGCGCTGCCGCACCACCCGCAGGTACTCGCCGGTGATCCAATTGGCGAGCGCCTTGGGTGCGACCGCGCCGTTGGCGAGTGCCTCTTCGAAGAGCGCACTGGCTGCGGGATCGCCGACGATCACACCGGCATCGTAGGGCGAGAGGCCGAGCTCCGCCACGTAGCGCGCCCGTCGCGCCGCGGGCAGCTCGGGGAGCGACGCGCGGATCGAGTCGAGCCACGCCGGGTCGGCCCGCAGCGGGGGCAGGTCGGGCTCCGGAAAGTAGCGGTAGTCGTCGGAGTATTCCTTGACCCGCATGCGGTACGTCTCGTTGCGCACATCGTCCCAGCCGCGCGTCTCCTGCACGAGGACCTCGCCCGCCTCGAGCGCGCGCCCCTGCCGCTCGATCTCGAACGCGATCGCCCGCTCGACCGCACGGAACGAGTTCATGTTCTTGACCTCGACGCGCGTCCCGAACTCTTCGCGCCCGACCGGCCGCAGCGAGACGTTCGCCTCGACCCGCAGCTGGCCGTTCTCCATCTCCGCGTCGGAGGCGCCGATCGTGCGCAGCAGCAGACGCAGCTCCTCGGCGTAACGGCGCGCCTGCTCGGCCGTCCGGATATCGGCCTCGGTGACGACCTCCATCAGCGGCAGCCCGGAGCGATTGAAGTCGACGAGACTGATGCGCCGACCCAGCTCGTCGGTGGTGTGCTGCAGGCGAGCCGTGTCCTCCTCCAAGTGCGCCCGCCGGATGCGGACCGTGCACGGTCCCTCGCTCGTGTCGAACGTAAGCCGGCCGTGGGACGCCAGCGGCAGGTCGTACTGGCTGATCTGGTAGCCCTTTGGAAGGTCCGGGTAGAAGTAGTTCTTGCGGTCCCAGCGCGTCACGGGCGCGATCTCCGCCTCGATCGCGATCCCTGTGGCGAGCACGAGCTCGACCGCCCGGCGGTTGATCACGGGGAGGACTCCCGGCAACCCCAGGCAGACCGGACAGGTCCGGCTGTTCGGGCGCGCGTCGCGCAGGTCGGTCGAGCAGCGACAGAACATCTTCGAGGCCGTGCGCAGCTGCGCGTGGACCTCGATCCCGATGACCGCCTCCCAGCGAGTGGCGCCCGCCGCGGCCGGGCCGGGTAGCGCCGTCTCAGCCATCGCGCGGCGCTCGTCGCAGCCGGGCCACGAACCGCCCGATCCGCAGCAGCGCCTCCTCGAGCTGCTCGTAGCTCGTGGCGTAGCACATGCGCACGTGCCCGGCCCCCGATGGCCCGAAGGCATCGCCGGGCACCACCGCGACGTGCTCCTCGAACAGGAGCCGCT
>JAKAMV010000483.1 GCA_021812735.1 Chloroflexota bacterium
CCGCCGACGGCGCGTCGGGCGCGATCGCCGTCCGCGGCGGGCGGCTCCTCGGGTATCTGCTCGGGGTCGAGCTCGACACGTCGATCTGGGGAGCGAACGCCTGGGTGGCGTCCGCGGGCCATGCGGTCGTCGAGCCCGAGATCATTCGCGAGCTGTACCGGTCCGCCGCCGCCGGCTGGGTCGAGGCGGGCAGGGACCGGCACTACGCCCTGGTGCCGAGCGGCGATCCCGGGCTGGTCGACGCCTGGTTCCGCCTCGGGTTCGGGCAGCAGCACGCGCACGCGCTGCGCACGGCACCGGAGACGACCTTCCGGCCCCGGGGGGCGGCGGGACTGACGATCCGGCGGGCGGAGCGCGCCGACATCCCGGCCCTGGCGGTCCTGGACCGGGTGCTCCCGGAGCACCAGGCGGGCTCGCCCGTCTTCTCGCGGCTGCCCGTGCCCGGTCTGGAGGAGGTGCGGGCCGAGATCGAGGCCAGCTTCGACGACCCTCGGTTCGCCGACTTCGTCGCGGTGGCGGACGGGCGCGTGGTGGGGTCCGCGACGGGCTGCTCCATCGAGGAATCGTCGACCAACACCGGCCTGATCCGGCCGGCCAGCGCCGGCTTCCTCGGCTTCGCGGCCGTGCTGCCGGAGGCTCGCGGCCTGGGGGCCGGGCGGGCACTGGGCGAGGCGGTCCTCGCCTGGTCGCGCGACGCCGGCTACCCGTGGGTCGCGACCGACTGGCGGGTGACCAACCTGGAGGCGAGCCGGACCTGGCCGAGGCTCGGCTTCGAGCCGACGTTCCTCCGGCTGCACCGCGCGATCGTCTAGGCGGACCGAGGCAGCTCCCGCGGGGGGACGGGCTCCGAGCCCTCCGGCGCGGGCGGCTCAGGAGGCGCGAGCCGCCTCCGCCGAGGCGTCGCCCACCTCGGGCTGGTCGCCCGCGTGGCGCTGCTCGCCGGCCTCCGGCCCGGGGCCCACGGCTGCCAGCACGGGCTCGTTGCCGTCCCGGAGGGCGAGCGCGGTGGCCACGAACCCGTGGAACAGGGGGTGCGGGCGCTCGGGGCGGGACTTGAACTCGGGGTGGAACTGGCTGGCGACGAACCACGGGTGCTCGCGGAGCTCCACGATCTCCACGAGCCGGCCGTCCGGCGACGTGCCCGACAGGACCATGCCGGCCGCCTCGAGCGCGGCGCGGTAGCGGTTGTTGACCTCGAACCGGTGCCGGTGGCGCTCGTAGATCACCTCGGTGCCGTACACGGCACGCGCCTTCGAACCCGGCTCCAGCTTCGCCGGATAGAGGCCGAGGCGCATGGTGCCGCCCTTGTCCTCGAGGTCGCGCTGGTCGGGCATGAAGTCGATCACCGGGTTGGCGGTGAACATGTCGAACTCGGTCGAGTTCACGTCGGCCGTGCCGAGCACCTCGCGCGCGAACTCGATCACGGCGCACTGGAGGCCGAGGCACAGTCCGAGATACGGCTTGCCGTGCAGCCTCGCCCAGTTGGCCGCGAGCACCTTGCCCTCGATTCCGCGATGGCCGAAGCCGCCCGGGACCAGGACGCCGGCCGCGCCGCCGAGGCGCTGCTCGACGTTGTCGCGGTCGAGCACCTCGCTGTCCACCCAGCGGACCTTCGCGTCCACGCCGTTCGCCCACGCCGCGTGGCGGAGCGCCTCGGTGACCGAGAGGTACGCGTCTGGGAGCTCGATGTACTTGCCGACCAGCGCCACCTCGAGCGTGGGCTTGGGCGCCTTGATCCGCGCGACCAGGGATCGCCACGAGGACAGGTCCGGCACGGCGTCCGGATCGCCGAGGCCGAGCTCCCGCACGACCAGCCGGCCGAAGCCGAACGATTCGAACTGGAGCGGCACCTCGTAGATGGTGGCGGCGGTGGGCGCGGGGATCACCGCGTCGACGTCGACATCGGTGAACAGCGCGATCTTCTCGCGGATCTCGTCGGGAACGTCTGAATCGGAGCGCAGGACGATCACGTCCGGCTGGATGCCGATCCCGCGGAGCTCCTTGACGCTGTGCTGCGTGGGCTTTGTCTTGAGCTCGCCCGTGGCGGCCAGGGCCGGCAGCAGCGTCACGTGCACGTACAGCACGTTGTGGCGGCCGACGTCCTTGCGCATCTGGCGGATGGCCTCGAGGAACGGCAGGCTCTCGATGTCGCCCACGGTGCCGCCCACCTCGACGATCACGACGTCCGGCTCGCCGTCGCGGGCCACGCGCGTGATGCGCTCCTTGATCTCGTTGGTGATGTGCGGGATCACCTGCACGGTGCCGCCGAGGTAGTCGCCGCGGCGCTCCTTGGCGATGACGGCCGAGTAGATGCGGCCGGTCGTCACGTTGGACGCCTGCGAGAGGTTCTCGTCGATGAACCGCTCGTAGTGGCCCAGGTCGAGGTCCGTCTCGGCGCCGTCGTCGGTGACGAACACCTCGCCGTGCTGGTACGGCGACATGGTCCCCGGGTCGACGTTGATGTAGGGGTCCAGCTTGAGGATCGAGACCTTGAGCCCCCGCGCCTTGAGCAGGCGGCCGACCGAGGCGGCGGTGATGCCCTTGCCGAGTGAGGAGGTGACTCCTCCGGTCACAAAGACATACTTCGCCATGGGCTCTGGTTCCTCCGGGGTTTTTCTCATGCTACCGATTCGGGGACCCGGGGACAAGCCGACGGGGGTTGCGATTCGGGTGCGGGCGGCGAGCCCGCTGTGGTACCGGGTCGACGTTGTCGAGCCGTCAGGACATCCGACCTACGACCCCAGCGAGACCGGAGGATCCGTGCACACGGTCCCCGGCGGCGGCGGGATCACGTCGAGCAGGTACGTGGCGACGGCGCTCCGGAGGCAGGGGTTGCTCTCCATCGAGGCGCCGGACGTGTGGCCGATCCCGTCTCGGGTCAGCACCACCCCCGTCCCCAGCGCCGTCGCCAGCGGGGCGGCCTGCCACGGGGGCGTGGCCGGGTCCCAGAGTGAGGCGATCACCACGATCGGAGGGAGCCCGGCCGGCGGCGGCCCGACGGCGACCTGGGCGGCCGGCACGGGCCAGTCGAGGCAGCCGTAGAGGTCGTCGAGGACCACCAGCGGCCCGAACCGCGGCGCGTCGGGGCGAACCTTGGCGAGCACGGCGGCGATGGCCGCCGCCGTGTCGGGATGGGCGGCGTCCAGGCAGACCGTCGCCTCGTAGCTGCCGATGCTGATGTTGGAGTAGTAGCTGTTGGCCGAGGCGATGAGCGGATCGCCGTTCCCTGCCTCCGCCAGGTGGAGTGACACGAGCAGGCTGGCGGCGTCCTGGCCGTACAGCCAGGCGAGCGTCCCCGTGACGGCGAGCCCCGCTGTCAGCGTGCCGGTTGACCCCGTCTGCGGCGTGGTGCGCAGGCGCGCGATCAGCCGATCGTAGGCGCCGAGCGGGTCGTCGCCGCCGTGGAAGGGACACACCTTGTCGGCGGCGCAGAGCTCGAGGAGATGCTGAAGGGCGAGCTCGAAGCCCTTGGCCTGGCCCGCATCGCGCTCGGCGAGGTCGAGGTTCGGGTCGACCGGCCCGTCGAGCACGGCCGCGCGGAGGCGGGTGGGGAACAGCGTGGCGTAGAGGTACCCGAGGTACGTGCCGTACGACCAGCCCACATACGTGATCGTGTCCTCGCCGAGCGCCGCCCGGATCGCGTCCATGTCGCGGGCGGAGTTCACCTCGGAGAGGTACGGGAAGAGCGCCGCGGAGTCCGAGACCTCGCAATCGACGGCCATGTCGTGGAAGGCCGTCTCGAAGGCGCCGTACCCGGAGGGCCCGGGGTTCGGGTCAAGCCCCTCGACGGCCTTGACGACCGCGCTGCCCGGGCAGGTCACGCCGCTGCTCAGGCCCACGCCCCGCGGGTCCCAGCTGACGATGTCGAAGCGCGCGCGGACCTCCGGCGGCAGCGTCTCCAGGAGGAAGGCCGAGCCGATCAGCGGGACGCCGCGCGCTCCCGGCCCCCCGGGGTTGATGATCAGCGTCCCGATCCGGTGGGCCGGATCGGTGGCGCGCTGACGGGCGATGGCCAGGATGATCGTGCCCGCGCCCGGGTCGGCGTAGTCGAGCGGCACCCTCAGCCCGGTGAGCTCCACCGTCCCGGACTTGGTCCACCGGAGGCCGGACGGCGTCGGCGCGGGCGACGGCCCGGCCGATCCGGCGGGTGCCGCCGTGCTGCCGGATGGAGGCGTTGCGGCCGCCGCCGCGGAGGTCGACGGGGAGGGTGACGGCGGGGGGCCGCCGCAGGCCGAAAGCAGGAGAATGGCGATGAGCGCCCATGGTCCCACGCGGCGTGACACGGTCCTGCCCTCCTGCGGCGCGAACGCTAGACCCGGTCGCGGACGATCGCAAGAGCGGCCGTCACGGTCGCCGACGGGGCGTGCGACGCCTGTCGCGACGAGAGGAGACAACGATGGAGTTCGCCGACGTCGTCATGAAGCGCCGTGCGGTCCGCCGCTTCGCCGACGGCGGCGTTGACCGCGGGGTGATCGAGCGCATCGCCCGCCTGGCCCAGCGCACGCCATCGGCGGGGTTCTCCCAGGGCCAGCGCCTCGTGGTGGTCGTGGACCCGGAGCTGCGCCGTCGGGTGGCGGTCGCCTGCGGCGAGCCCGAGTACGAGCCAGACTTCGGGCGCTGGATCAGCGAGTGCGCGGCGCAGTTCGTCCCCTGCGTGTCCGAGGAGATCTACCACCGGCGCTACAGGGAGCCCGACAAGCTCGACGAGGACGGGCACGAGATCGCGTGGCCGATCCCCTACTGGTGGGTGGACGTGGGCGCCACCATGCAGACGGTGATGCTGGCAGCGGTCGACGCGGGGCTGGGGTGCGGATTCGCGGGGCCGGTCGCCGGGGCGGGACCGCTGCGCGACGCGCTGGGCATCCCGGAGGAGTTCACGCCGATCGGCGTCATGCCCGTGGGGATCCCGCTCGCGGACACGCGCTCGCCGTCGCTGCGCCGGGGCTGGGTGCCGTTCGAGCAGTTCGCCCACTGGGACGGCTGGGGCTGACGGCGTCGCGCCGGCGGACGCTCGTGCCGGTCCCGGCACGGGCATTGGCACGAGCCGGCGGGGGCCGGCCATGCGCCGACGCCTCAACCCGTTGGGCCCCACGCCTCGGGGCCGCAGAACGGCGGCCGGGGCACCGGCCCGGGCAGGGCGGCGGGATCGGCCGCAAACGCGGCCAGCTGCTCGACGAGCCACCTGCTCACGTCGTCGAACGTCGACCACAGTCGATGGGCGAAGCCCCCCTCCCGGCAGATCGCCACCAGCCCGTCCTTCGCGAACACCACGTCGGCGTAGCCGGCGGCATAGCGGTCGGACTCGCCGTCGCCGACGAAGGCGACGGCGCGCCCGGCGGCCTGGTGCGCCAGCACCCGGTTCCGCTTGCACGTGCCGCAGACGCCGCAGTCGGATTGCCGTGCGGGAAGTCGACGCGCGGCGTCGCCGGCCCGAAGCTCGTCTCGCCCGAGGCGATCGGCACCCACGCCGCATCGAGGCTGCGCAGCGCCGGCTCGATGAAGAACCCGAACCCGTCGGACACGACCTCCATCGCGACACCGCTCGCGCGGGCGCGGGCTGCGAGCGCGGCGAAGGACTGATCGAGCGGGATCCCGCCGGCCGCGTCAAGGAGCGCGGCCGGGTCGGCCGGGAACCGGCTCGCCGCCTCGCGCATCATGTCGGGCCACGTCAGCCGGCTCCCCTCCTCCCGGGGCAGGCGCCGCCCGGCCGGCAGCGATGCGCGCATGACGTCGGCCGTGACGTCGCCGCGCGCGATGGTGCCGTCGAAGTCGACCAGCAGCGCGATGGGCGGCTCCCCGGGCCGGCGGGGCGGGGGGAGGCGGGGCGCCCGGCTCACGCCTCTCTGGCGCCCGCGCGCAGGCGGGCGCGAAGCCCCGACGGCGTGATCGACGCCCGACGGGTGGTCGCCACGCCGAGCACGATGACGGCGCCGCCGACCAGCTGCGCGGGCCCGACCGGCTCGGCCAGGAACAGCGCGCCCAGCAGCACCGCGCCCGCCGGGACCAGCAGCTGCATCGACGACGCGCGCGTCGGGCCGACCAGCCGCACAGCGTTGAACATGAGGACGTTCGCCGTCCCGGCCGCCAGCGCCCCCGAGTAGACGACCGCCGCGAGTGCGGCCGGCGGCACGTCGGCGGGCGGGGCCGTGAGCGCATCCCAGACGCCGAACGGGAGCAGGAAGATGCTGCCCCCGAGCACGGCCCAGGCGGTGGCCGTCAGCGGGTCCACGTGGCGCAGCACCCGCGTCCCCGCCACCGTGTAGACGGCCCACAGCAGCGCCGCGGTCAGCGTCAGGGCGTCACCCTGCAGCGACGCGCCCAGGGCGAGGCCGGCGCCGGCGCCGATGACGACGGCGACGCCCGCGAAGGCGGTCAACGCTCCGGCGAGCTTGGGCACGGTGAGGCGGTCGAGCCTGACCGCGGCCGCGAGGAGCGCGGTGGCGACCGGCGACGCGGCGATGATCAGCGATGAGTCGCCGGCGGTGATCTGGGTCAGCCCGAGCGTCCACAGCACCTGATAGCCGCCGAAGCCCAGCATCCCGAGCGCGATCAGCCTCAGGGCGTAGCGACCGGGCCGGCGGATCGCGCCGAACCGCCAGCGGACCAGGGCGAACAGCGTGAGCGCGGCGACGACATACCGGGAGCTGGTGAACGTCAGCGGCCCCAGCACTCCGATCGCCGCCTTGACGATCACGAAGTTGGCCGACCAGACGAGGACGGTGAGCAGGACCCCGGCCTCGGCGATGCGGCGTTCGCGCCCAGACACGGAGACGCCCGCCGGTCTGGCGGGCGTCTCTGGCGGAACCGTGGTTCCGGCGGCCGGAGCCGCCGTGGGACGAGTGTCGATCAGGCGCCTTCCTGCTCGAGCTCGAGCGCCTCCTCATCGTCCTCCTCGGTCAGCTTGAGCCAGACGAAGAGCCCGGCCAGCACGATCAGGGGGATCACGATCATCGCGCCCAGGGTGACCCCCAGGGCAACCGCAACAGTCCGCAGTGCCTTCATGGGCGGACCTCCTTGTGCTACGAGGTGACGGTTCGAATTGTGCCGTGTGACCGGCGCCCTGTCACGAGGGAGGAGCTGGCGGGCCACTCGGAGCGGGCACCGCAGGCGCGGTGGCCGGCACGGCTGCGGCACGATGCGAGGCGGCCTGCGTGGCGAGCCCGTCCACGTCCTCCGCGGTGAACTCCGCGATGACGTGGTGGGCGCCGGACTGGCCGCCGGCGAACAGCCGGACGACGTAGGCGCCCTCCTGCTCGAAGAGGAACACGTCCCGCGGCTTCTGCTCGTCCATCCACCTCCCGATGACGCGCAGCGCGCGCTCGTGCGGACCGGCCTGCGCGCTCCCCGGCGGGTCGCCCGTGCCGCGCCGCTTGGCGGCCTCCTCCATGAACTTGGCGATGTCCTCGTCGAGGTAGGTGAGGGTCTCCTTGACGACCGAGCCCACGGTCTCGGACCAGGCGCTGCTGGACCCCTGGGTCAGCACGAGGCCCTGGACGACGTAGCCGTCGGGCACCTCGAGCAGCAGGATGTCGCGCATGCCGCGGCGGTCCAGGAACGCGCCGATCGAGCG
>JAKAMV010000484.1 GCA_021812735.1 Chloroflexota bacterium
CGGCGGCTTGTGGGCAACCGGAGCCTCGGGTGGTCCGGCCAATAGCCGGACCGACTCGACGTAGGCGTTCAGGGCGCCCTGCGGGCTCGGGTCGAGCTGGAGGCCGCGGGTAAAAGCGGTGTACGCCCCCACGATCCCCTCGCCATAGGCCTGCGCGACTCGTTCCCACTCCGCCTGTTGGCGCTCCGCCTCGATGGCCTCGAGCTTCTCGCGAAGCTGGCGCTCTCGGGGCGTCTCGTTATCCGGCGGGGATGTATCCTGGGCGCGCTGCTGGATCTGCGCCTGCAGGGCCAGCAGTCGGTCTTCCAGTGCTCTCCGCTGCTGTGCCTCGCGCGTGGCCCACGCCTGCGCCTCCTTGTACCGTGCCTCGTAATCAATCTGCTGCGGTGCTTCTGGGGTGTTCGCAGCCGTGTCCGTGGTGGGAGTTTGCGGTGTGTCCGCGGTGGGGGCCGCTTGCTCGCCTGCGGGGGCTCCGAGTTCCTCTGCCACTCGCCGATCCTTTCGACTTGTGTTCCCATGCGGCATGGAAACCCTGCTATCCAGCATATGGAACGGGCGCAGCCTGTCAAGTCCCTCGGTGTCGGTTAGTGGAGGAACGACCCCCAGTCGAGCGGTTCATGCCCGGATACCGGCGCCTTCGGTTTGCGCCCGGTGAAGCGCACCGCGAGACCAAGCGCGTCCCCGATGCCCGGGATGGACCCCAGATCCTGGTATAGCTCCCCGGTCACATTCGGGAGCACCTTCGTCAGGGTATATACGGGGCCGATCTCCCCAACGTTCTTGGTGGCACCGAACAGGGCATCCCGCAGTGGCGTCGAGAGAGAAAGGCCGAGGTCCGGGGTGATCGGGAACAGCTGGTTGGCCAGGAACAGCTCGTTCTTGTGCTTCTCCATCCAGTCCTGATACTGCGGGTCGGTCGCCAACTTATGATTGTGGTATGCCATCAGGTCGTTCAACGCGTAGGCCCCGAGGGCGTTGGTCTTCAGGCCACCGATGTTGTCAAGCAGGAGCGGCATGAGCCAGCGTCGTGTCGCCTTGATCGAGTAGCTGATCGGCCACATGAGAAGGTAGCTATTCAGCACCCGCTCGATCCGGCTGCGGTCCGGGTTGCCGAAGAACGCCTGCCGGAGGTCATTCCACAGGTTGCGGTTCACCTCGTCGAGCCTTGCCCACACCTCGTTCAGCGCCGGGGTCGCCTGCACGTCCGGATGCGACCAGATCGACTCGCTAATGGCCTCATCCAGGTTGTGCGCGGTCATCACCTTTTGGAAGTACTCGTGGGCCGTCTTGAGCCATGTTACCGGGTCCTCTCCGCTGTCACGAATGAGCGCCGCGAGCTGTGGATGGGTCTGCGCCATCTCCAGGAGCGCCTGTTCGGTGGGAGCTGGGTCCTCGGCGAGCAGGCCCTTCATGGCCGATACGAGCCTCCCGCCCTGGAGCTTCGTGAACGCATCGTTCATCGCCTTGTCGCGGCCGCGCATCAGCGGGTAGCCGGTATCAAAGGCACTCTCCTGCGCAAGCTTTGTCGCTCGCTCGCGCGTCCAGCCGAACAGCTCCTGATCCAGCGACCCTGGCGCGAGGGCCGCCCTGCCGCCATAGAGGAAGTACGTCTCCAGGAAGTTCATGGCGTGGTAGCGCAGATCGGCCCCGAACCGGAAGGCGTAGTACATTGTGGTCGTGAACCAGTTCTTGGTCACCTTGCCATAGACGGACTCCAGTGCCGCCCCTAGCGGGGTCCCGGAGTCGGCAAGCACGCGTATGGTCGTGCTCGTCGACTCGTGCAGGAGCCGGGCCCAGTCGAAGGTCCCCTTGCGGACCACAGAGCGGTGAGCGTCCCACGCATGCCGGTTTGGGTTCGGCCCGGCATTCACGGGCGCCCCATCTCCCTCGATCCGCAGGCCGTAGTGCTCGGCAAGCGCCTTGTCTGCCTCACGGTTGAGTACGGCGGTCGGAATGTTCTTGGCGCTGGCATAGAGCGGGTAGTCGGCCCCGAGCAACGAGTGGGACTCTTTCGCGAACCTGTCCCAATGGTTCCACACGGCTTGGGCCGCCTTCGGGTCGGCGCCCAGGCGGCTCGCTCGGTTGATGAAGTGCTGGTAGCTCTCAAAGCGAATGGCCTGGTTGGTGTGTGGCCCGAAGACGAAGTTGAATGCCTGCCGCACCCGCGCCCCGATCACGCGCTGGTCGAATGGGGCGAACTGGCCCGCGAACCACTCCTCGGCGAGGCCGGGCACGTTCTGGAACTCCAGGACCACCGCGTTCTCCTTCCGGCGCGCTAGGCCATAGGCGAGGTCCTCCTGGCCCGGCCCCCACGAGACCTCCACGCCCGGGATATCACCTGCGACGATCCGCTTTGCCAGCGCAAGGTCATCCTCCGCCATGATCGCCGGGTGCCAGCCACTCTTTGCATAGCCAGCCAGGCCTCGCGCCTTCGCGTCGCTGATCGCCTTCGTCATCAGTTCCCGAACAAGCCGCTGGGCATCCGCCTGGAGGGCTAGGCCGATCCCCATGCTGCTGGCATTGCCCAGCTCGGTCTCGTGTTGCAGCGCGAGGAGGCCGTCGATGGTCGCCACGTCCGTATCCGGGATGCCGCGGTTGAGCAAAGAGAGCACCTGCAACGCCTGCCGGTTCTCCGGCCGATGCATGATGACCGCGCTTGGGGCGTCACCCACGTCGCCGCCTGCGTCGAGGAACTCGCGGCGTAGACGGTTCGACAGGCGGAGCCGTACCTGCTTCGCCAGCGCTTCGGCTGTCGCGATTGGCACGTCGGGGATCGGCGGTTTCGCATTATCCATCGCCCTCGAACCGCCCATCTCGGCCACGATGTCCTTCATCAGCCGCGCATCGCCGCCCATGATGGCCTGATCGAGATCTGTGGGGACCGGTCGCACCGGCTCCGGGGCGATGGCCTCGAGCGCCTGCGGGTGCTTGAGGATGAGTTCGTCGACGCTGACGCCCTGCTGCCTCGCCAGGTCATACGCCTGACTGTGCAACAACGGGTCGTCGTTGAGGATCGAGTGGATGGTCGATGGATCGGGGGTGGCCGATGTGATCGCCTCACGCAGGGCCGTCACGTTGCCCGGATGGACGTGCAGTTCCCACTCCGGGTCAACGTTGAACGCCAGGTCGGCCTCGACGCCCTTGGGTAGCTCGACGTTGGCGGTGCGTTTCAGGTCATACAGGCGCGTGCCCGACAGGATCTCGTCGCGCCGAGCATTGAGGCTCGCTAGCTGCTCCAGGAATGCCTCGGCGCTGATGTTCTGCCCGGTTGCGCGCGAGTACGCACCAGCATAGTCGTCCAGTGAACTGCCGCCGCCGCGGGGCATGTTCTTGGCCAGGTAGTCCTTGGTCGAGCGAGTCATCCCTCGCATGAACTGTACGGCACCACTGGCCTCGCGGATGCGGTTCCATAGCTCTTCGTCTCCGAGATCGCTAAGGCCGTTCGCCTGGGCTGCCCTTCCCGTCTCGCGGTAGAACCGCTCCAGCCGCGCGAACAGGGCGTCGGTAATGGGCGCCGTATTGCCGGCCCAGCCGTAACCGCCGTTCCGGGTCGGGCGCAGATTGTCAAGGATGTTACTGCTCATGCGAGCCGGGATGGTGCGCTGTCCCACGACGACGTTCCCGGCCGCGTCCCGCGTCTGCGCCCGCACCGTGCGCGCAGGCGCGACCACCCGCGCACCGCCGATGTGATCCATCGATGCCGCCTGTTCGTCGATCGCGTTGATGGCGTCGAGCTTCTCAACGGCACGGGCATGCGCCTCGGCGCGAGAGGCCCACTCTGCATACTTCGCGCGCTTGACGGCGGACGCCATCTGCTCGACATAGGGCGTCTGCGGATCGCCGGCGTCGTGAAGGAGGCGCGTGATCGCCGCATACTCCTTCGCCAGCCGGTCACGCGCCTCGGCATCCCCCACCACGTCGGCATTGGCCATCTGGCGCTGCAACTCCGGGAGACGCGCACGCTGCTGGGCAACCTGCTCGCCAAGGTCGATCCAGGGCCTTGTGCCCTTCTCTACATAGTCCGCCGCTCGGTTGTACACCTCGGCTGGGGTGAGCGCCATGGCCTCGTCGTGGCTGATACCAGTTTTTTGCTCCAGGAATGCGCGCACGCGAGACGAGTCCAATGGGGAGTCGCCTAGCAGGTCTTTGACGGTACCAACATCGGTACCAAGCGCTTCTGCCAGGTCGCGCTCCGAATACCCGGGCTCCAGAATGGTCGGTCGGCCGGTCAGGGTGGCCCGAGGGTCGCGCCCCATGGCGGTATCCCACTGCACCGCCGCACTCCTGAGCATGGAGTCGAACTCCGCCCGGGTCATCTCCTGGCCGGGGGTTGCGATGGCCTGCCACATCGTGCGCAGTGCCGGGTTCTTCTCGATCGTCGCGTTGAGGAAGCTATCGGGCACCTTGTCGGTCGGGTTCGGGTACCGCGCGTCGAGCTGCGCGCGGATCGCCTCGCGCGACTCCGGGGTGACCAACTCCTTGTAGCCTGGCACGAGATCGTACTTGTGGCGTAGGTACGTGTAGGTGTTTTGTGCCGCCATGTAGTCGGCCAGGTTGGACGCAGCCACCCCTGGGATGAACGCGCCGCGATACTGGTGGTAGCCCCACGCGGTGTCGTAGATCGTCCGCGAGATCTCATCCGGGTTCTTGGTCATCAGGTCGTGAAGGGCGCGGGTCTGTTGTTGCAGAAGCGCCCGATGCATGCCCTCCCAGTCCCCGGCGTTGGCCAGGCCAAGCGCGATCCTCTGCTCGTCTGGCATCTGCCTGATGAGGGTGTCCGCCGCCCAGTTCAGGACCGCGGACTGCGCGCTGCCCATGGTAGGGAACGGCTTGTCCGGACCGATGAGGTGCGACTGAACCCACTCGGGTGACTCCCGGAACGCGTTCGCAATGATGCGCAGCGTCGGATCTGGCGTGGCGAAGAACTCGGCCAGGCGCTTGCCGGTGGCCTTGCTGATGAGGATATCCGCGCCACCGTAGACCGGGCGGATGATCCCCT
Organism: Chloroflexota bacterium; assembly: GCA_021812735.1. The sequence continues at coordinate 5,000 of JAKAMV010000484.1, forward strand.
GCTTGAGGAGCCCAACAGCCACGCCTGGGTCCACGGCGAACGAGGTCACGAACTGCACGGAGGGGATATCGCTGATCGGGTGGGTCTTGAATGCTTCCTCGTAGAAGTTCTGCGCCGCCTGGTTGCCGAACACCCGTGCGATCGCGTCGCCGGCCGTCGTGAGCCCGACGGTGCCAAGCCCCGCAGCCATCGACGCCTTCGTGAGCAGGGCCGCCCCTGACCACGCCTGGCCTGCGGCGTTGGCGACCGGCACCAGAGCGGGAACGCCCAGCGCGGCGCCCTTCGCCAGGGCCCCCAGCCCGCCACCAGCTAACATCTCGCCGCCGTAGAGGATGGCGTTTGGGGCGAGGTTCGACACGACGCCCTGGATCCCCGGCAGATACGACCACTGGCGTCCCTCTGGTGCCGCATCTAGCAGCTTGCCGATGTCGGCATTGGGGTTCTTCGCCAGACCATCCTTGACCGACTGCGGCAGGTCGACGATCGCCGCAAGCAGGGCAGCACGATCCTGTGGAGACATGGTGCCGTGGGGATCGGCCTGCGCGAGCACAGAGCGCGCGTACACGTAAGACGGCATGCCGGTGCCCCCCATACCGGGGATCCAGCCCACGAGCTGGCTCAGTGCGCCGCGCAGGTTGGTCACGAGGTCCGGTGCACGGCCAGTCACCAGGTCACGGTACAGCTCGGCGCGGGCCTGCAACGTGTTGTCGCGCAGTGCGTTCGGGATGGCGTCCAGGACGGGCATCGCCACGTCGCTGATGGCCTTGACGCCACCCATCAGGGCGTCAAGTGGGTTGAGGTCGATGCCACCAGGCGTCTTCGGTACGCCCATGCTCTCGACCGCCTTGTTGACGACGACCGGGAATCGCTCCATGATCCACGGCACGACGTTCCCGAGGTTCAACTCACCACCCCGCCAGCCGGAGGAGAAGTCGGGGCGACCCACGCCAGCCTGGAGGGCCGCATCCACGGACCCGAGCCAGTCGCCACGCGTGTTCTGCCGGATCGTCGGATGGACCTGTAGGTCGGGCTGGCCCGGCCGAGGAGCCCGCTGCTGCGCCGGGTCGGTGGTCGAGAACGGCAGACCAAGGCGATACACCGACGGTATCTTGTCGCCGAGGAGCCCAGTGTCCTGCGGAGCTGCCTGGGCGATGCGTCCGCCGAAGCCGAGGCCGGCCCCCGCAAACTTGCTCCGATAGCCGCCCCCGATCACCGAGATCCCGGAGGGGCGCCAGGCTACACCGTATGCGGCCGGCACCGTACCGCCTGAGCTGCCGAGCCCCGCCACCCAGGAGTCTGCGTAGCCCATCAGAGCGCCTTCGGACCGGGGCCACCGCCGCCCTGCGCGGGGGTCTCAGGCGCTGCGCCGGCGTGCTCGCCGAGCGGGTACGCCGGCTTCGCCGCCGCCGGCTTCGCCGCTGCGGCCACCGCGGAGGATCCCGAGCTGTACTGGTAGCCAGCGTGCGCCGCTGCCTTCGCCGCCGCGGCCTGGGCCGCGGCATCCGCCGCTGCCTTCGCCGCCGCGGCCACCGCGGAGGATCCCGAGCTGTACTGGTAGGTCTTGAGCGGCAATGGCGGCACGGGGGCGAGGCCAGCACCGGTACTAAACGACCCAGTCGTGGGGGGCAACTGCGCCAGCAGGCGTAGCCGGGCGAGGGCCTGTTCCTCGGCCGCCGCGGCCACCGCGGAGGATCCCGAGCTGTACTGATACGCCGTCGGACTGAGCGACCAGGGTGACGGCCTAGTGTCGGCCTCCGCCACGGCAGGCGACCCCGAGCTGTACTGGTATGCATCCTTCGGGATGACGGGTAGCGCAGCCCGCACATCCCCCTTCGCCACGGCAGGCGATCCCGAGCTGTACTGGTATGCCTGCGAACCAAGTGGCGCGGGGAACCGGAAGTCGGCCGCCGCCACGGCAGGCGATCCCGAGCTGTACTGATACGCGTCCTTACCGAGCGGGTTGATCGGCGCCTTCCACGCCGTCGTGAACTGGACGATCGAGCCATCCGTGCCTGCGATCGCGAAGTTGAAATGGCTGGTCGCCGCCTCCTCACCGGCCTTTGCCACGGCAGGAGAGCCAGAACTGTACTGATACCCCGCGTACGGAGGAACGACATCCGGAGACACCCCACCGGAGGTTGGCGCTCCCGGGGCTGGTTGACCGACCCAGGTCAGGCTACCAGGGGGCGTCGCAAGCTGGGTCATGTTCCCCTGCGCGTCGGCCTTGGCGATCACGTTCCCCTGCCCATCGACGAAATCGACGCTCCCGTCGGCATTCCTTTCTGATGTCAGGTCGACCCCGAGCCGCAGCGTCGGGATCGCACCGGAGTTCGACGTGACCCAGGTCTTGCCGTCCACCGTGTATGCCTGCACTTTGTGACCGGCGCCGTCGAAATAGACGATCGTCTTCACGCCCACGGAGCCCGGCGGCAGGTAGACCTGCTGGCCATCGATCGTCGCCAGCACCGGAACACCCACCTTGTCGTCCTGCAGTAGCGCATCGGCCGTCACCACGCGGTCTCCAACGTTGATGTGGACGGTGACGTGGTTGAGATCCCAG
>JAKAMV010000014.1 GCA_021812735.1 Chloroflexota bacterium
CCCACGCCGCTCCAGATCCGGGCCTTCGAGCTGATCGGCGTCAGTCCGGCGAGCGTGTAGACAGAGCCCTGCAGCCGGTTCAACCGGATTCGTGCTCGAATGTGCCTGTCGGCGGCTGGAAGTTCGGCCTAGAGGACCTTCTGGTACGCGACGATCTCCATCCCCGCGTGCAGGGCGTTGAGCGCCGGCTGGAGCCCCTGGTGGACCTCGCTCACGCGCCAGGCGGTCGCGTTCTCGGCCGTCTCCCAGCGGAACACCAGCTGATAGCGGTCCGCGTGCTCCGCCTCGCGCAGCAGGCTGCACTCGACCAGGCCCGGCATCTCGAGCGCGGGTGGCCGGTACTGCTCGGCGATGAAGCGCTCGAAGTCGGCGGTCTTCTCGGGCAGGACGGCGAAGCTGACGTGGCGCTCGATCATGGCGGCTGCTCCGCTGCAGAAAATGGTCTGGCCAGTTGACGACTTTATCAGACACGACCTAGCATCGCCTGGGGGACGTACGGAGGTCGAGCCAGCGTGATGACGGACGTGCCGCCCTTCGGCCGCGAGGCGGGCGAAGACGCCCCGGCGTGGCCGCGCTTCGCGGTGGTGGACCGCAGCACGCTCCCGGAGGAGATCGCGTCGCGCCTCCTCGACCTGATCAAGGCCGAGCAGCTCCGGCCGGGCGACAAGCTCCCCGCGGAGCGCGACCTGGCGGCCGAGATGCACGTCAGCCGGCCGGTCCTGCGCGAGGCGCTGCGGGCACTCTCGATCATGAAGGTCGTCGAGATCCGCCAGGGTGCCGGCACGTACATCACGGCCCTCGAGCCGCAGCAGCTCATCTCCCACCTCGAGTTCGTGTTCTCCAAAGACCCGGTCGCGCTCTCGCAGGTGATCGAGACGCGGCGCATCGTCGAGCTGGGCAACGTCCGCCTCGCGGCCCAGCGGATCACTCCCGACGAGCTGGCCGACCTCGTCGCGCTCCTGCGGCGCCTGCGGGCGGCCGTGGACGATGCGGAGCGCTTCGCCGAGCTCGACATCGCGTTCCACGACGCGGTCTGCGAAGCGGCCGGCAACTTCCTCCTCGTCCAGTTCATGCGGATCATCAACACGCTGGGCAAGGTGAGCCGGGAACGGACCGGCGCTGCCGCGGCCACGCGCAAGCGGGCGCTCAAGGACCACGAGGCCATCCTCGCGGCCCTGCGCGCGCACGACCCGGACACCGCCGCCACGGCGATGGAGGCGCACCTGGCCCACGTCGAGGCGGCCCTCGCCAGCACCATGGCGGCGGCCGGCCACCGATGATCGTCCGCGGCAGCCACCACTTCACTGCACCGCGCGAGGCGGTGTTCAACGCCCTCCGGGATCCGCGCGCGCTGCTCGCGGTGATCCCCGACTGCGAGGCCGTGGAGCAGGTGGCGCCCGACGAGTACGAGGGCCGCATCACGCTCCGCCTGCCCGGCGCCGCGGGCAGCTACCGCACGCACGTGCGATTGGTCGATGTCGTCCCGCCCGCGCGATGCGGCCTCGACGGCCGCGTCGAGGGCGCCATGGGCACCATCACCGGCCGCGCCAGCTTCGAGCTCGCGGACGCCGAGCCCGGGACCGCCATGAGCTACAGCGGCTCCGGCGTGCTCGGCGGTCCGCTCGCCCGCCTCGACGGCGGCATCGCAGCACGCCTCGTCCAATCACTGATCGGCCAGGGCCTCGCCGCCCTGGACCGGGGCCTTGCCGCGGAGGTTCACGAGTGACGGTCTCGAGCTACTTCCAGCCCGCCTCGGTGCCGGAGGCCATCGCCCTGCTCGCGGAGCACGGGTCAGAGCTCCTGGTCATCGCCGGGGGCACGGTCGCCATGCCCCTGATCAACGAGGGCATCTCGCTGCCCGCCAAGGTGATGGGCCTCCGGAACGTGGGGATCAACCGCGTGGAGTTGTCGGGCGGGCGCCTGTGGGTCGGCGCGACCGCCACGCTCACCGCGCTCACCGGCCAGCCGCATGTGCCGCTCCTCGCGGAGGCGGCGCGCCACACCGCCAGCTGGCAGGTGCGCAACATGGGCACGATCGGCGGCAACCTGTTCACGCCGCCGCCCGGCGGAGACGTGGCGACGGCGCTGCTCGCGCTCGACGCGCAGGTCGAGGTGGTGGGCCGGGGCGGCGTCCGGCTGCTGCCGCTCGACGGCTTCTGGACGGGCTTCATGACGACGGTGCTGGCGCCCGACGAGCTCGTGGTCCGGGTGGCGGTCCCCGTCACGACGGACCGGCACGCGTTCCTCAAGTTCGGCCGCAAGTCGGCGAACACGCCCGCGGTCGTGACGGTCGCGGCCCGGGCGGCCATAGACGGCGACCTGGTCGCCGACGCGCGGGTGGCGCTCGGCGCGGCCGGCCCGCACCCGCTGCGCTCGGCCGGCGCCGAGGCGGCCCTGATCGGCCGCCGGGTCACGCCGGCGGTGATCGCCGAGGCGGCCGCGGCCGCGATGGCGGACGCCCAGCCGTTCTCGGACTCGGTCGCGTCCGAGTGGTACCGGCGGCGGATGGTGGGGGTGATGGTGGAACGGGCCCTGGCGCCGCTCGCGCAGCCCGCGGAGAGGGGTGCATAGCGTGGCGTCGGTCGTCGTCGGTTTCGAGCTCGGGGGTCGCCCGGTGGAGGTGCTGGTCAGCCCCCTGGCCACGCTCCAGCAGGTGCTCCGCACACAGGTCGGCCGCACCTCCGTCCGGGACGGCTGCCGGCAGGGCGGCTGCGGCTCGTGCACCGTCCTGCTGGACGGCGAGCCCGTCCTGGCGTGCCTCCTCCCGGTCCAGGACGTCGTCGGCAGGAAGGTCACGACGCTCGAGGACCTCACCCCCACCGAGGGCCTGACGCCCGTCCAGCGGTCCTTCCTCGACGCCAACGGCTTCCAGTGCGGCTACTGCACGCCGGGCATCGAGATGGCCACCAAGGCGCTGCTCGACGAGAACCCGTCGCCCACCCGCGCGGAGATCGCGGACGCGCTGTCGGGCAACGTCTGCCGCTGCACCGGCTACGCCCCGATCCTCGCCGCGGTCGAGGCCGCGGCGGCCGCCGCCCGCGGGGAGACGGCCCGATGACCGCCGACCTCCACGTCGTGGGCCAATCGCTGGAGCGCTACGACGGCGCCGGCCACGTGACCGGGCAGACCAGGTACACCGCCGACCTCACCTTCCCGGGCACGCTCCACCTCAAGGTGGTGCGCAGCCCGCTCCACCACGCCCGCATCCGGGGGCTGGACACCTCCGAGGCCGAGCGCGTGCCGGGCTTCGTGCGCGCCCTCACCCATGCCGACGTGCCGCACAACGTGTACACGATCCTGGGCCTGATCGGCGTTGAGCCCGAGGAGGAGTTCGTCCTCGCGGTGGACCGCGTGCGCTACGTCGGCGAGCCGATCATGGCGATCCTCGCCGAGACCGAGGCGGCGGCGTACGAGGCAGTCGCCAAGGTGCGCCTGGACCTCGAGGAGCTGCCCGCGGTGTTCGACATGGACGAGGCGCTGCGGCCGGACGCCCCGGTCGTCACCCACTGGGGCAACAACACGTTCATGTTCGAGGGCCACGACTGCCGCCGTGTCCGGTTCGGCGACGTGGAGGCCGGCTTCGCGCAGGCCGACCACATCGTCGAGGGCGAGTACCGGACCTCGCCGATCGAGCACGCCCCGCTCGAGACCACGGGCGCGATTGCCGTCCCGGAGCCCAACGGCCGCTACACCGTCTACACCAACACACAGGCGCTGTACTTCAGCCTCGACAACACCTCGATCATCCTGCAAGTGCAGCCGAACCGGCTGCACTTCGTGGGCGGCACCGTGGGCGGCGGGTTCGGCGGCAAGGTCGACGTCATCGTCGAGCCGCTCGCGGCCCTCGGCGCGATGCGGACCGGGCGGCCCGTCCGCTACGTCTACAACCGCCAGGAGGAGATGCAGGTCAGCTCCACGCGCAGCGCCTGGACCATCCGGATCAAGGACGGCGTGCTGGCCGACGGCACGCTCGTGGCGCGCCAGGTCCGAAGCTACGCCGACTGCGGCGCGTACAGCCGCCAGACGCCCTACGCACTGACCAAGCACGCGGCCAACGCCGCCGGGCCGTATCGCATCCCCAACGTCAAGATCGATGCCTACTGCGTGTACACCAACCGAACGCCCACCTCCGCGATGCGCGGCTTCGGCGTGACGATGGCGTCCTTCGCGGTTGAGGTCCAGATGGACAAGATCGCGGAGGTCTGCGGGCTGGACCCGTGGACCGTCCGCTTCCGCAACGCCCACCGCAACGGCGACATCAAGCCGCACCGCAAGCCCGTGGCGGACTGCACGCTGATCGAGACGATGCAGGCCGCCGCCGAACTCGTCGGCCACGAGCTGCCGCCCGAGCTGCGGGCGATGACCTCCGCGCCGCGCACCGCCCAGGAAGGGGGTCGCTGAGATGGCGAAGCTGCGCGGCACGGGCGTGGCCGCCGTCAACTACCCGACCGGCATGAACCTCGGCGGCGACCCCTCCCAGGCGCTGGTCCACGCCACGACGAGCGGCTCGTTCAACGTCGTGCTCGCCGCGGCCGACCTGGGCCAGGGTCTCCGGACCGTGATGGCGCAGATCGCCGCCGAGACCCTGGGCGTCCCGTACGGGCAGATCGTGATCCAGACCGCGGACACGGACACCGGGCCGCACGACATGGGCACGTTCGCCAGCCGCGCCACGCATCGCGTGGGCAACGCGGTCAAGGCGGCGGCCATCGAGGCCCGCGAGGCGGTGCTCGCCCTCGCGTCCGAGGAGCTCGAGGTGTCGGTGGATGACCTCGTCCTCGACGGGCACGGCGGCGTCCACGTCGCCGGGTCGCCCCAGCAGCGGCGCGACATCGCGGACCTCGCCTCGCGGGCGCAGTTCCAGTACGGGCGCACGGTCGCAGGCCGCGGCGTGTTCATGAAGCCCAAGAGCGGGGTGGATCCCGAGACCGGGGCCATGGACCCGGACTCCACCCAGGCCTACGCCTGCACGGTTGCCGAGGTGGAGGTCGACACCGAGACGGGCGAGGTGACGGTGCTCAGCATCCGCAGCGCCTACGAGGTGGGCAGGCAGGTCAACCCGGCACTGGTGAAGGGGCAGATCACCGGCGGGGCCTGGATGGGCATGAGCCACGCCCTGTACGAGACGACCGAGCCCTGCTACCCGAGCCGGGACCACAGCCCCAAGGACTTCGCCGGGTACCTCATGCCCGGCATCGCGGAGCTGCCGGTCATCGAATCCGTGGTGCTCGAGGTGCCGTCGGCCAACGGCCCGTACGGCGTCAAGGGCGTGGGCGAGATGACCGCCAACTCTCCGATCCCCGCCATCGTCAACGCCGTCTACCACGCCTGCGGCGTCCGCGTGGACACGCTGCCCGTCACGCCGGAGGCGATCCTCCGGGGGCTCGACGCCCTCGCCGAGCGGAAGGGAGCCGCATGAGCCAGATCACCACCTGGGACGAGTTCCCGACGGTCGAGTACGTCAAGGGCGTCCACCGCCAGGCCGTGTCCGGTGAGAAGGTGATGCTGACCCGCATCGTCTACCGCGGCGGCGTCGTGATCCCCGAGCACAGCCACGAGGCCGAGCAGATCATGCTCGTCGAGGCCGGCCGACTGTGGGCGAAGGTGGCCAATGAGGAGAGGGAGGTCGGCCCGGGCTCCCTGCTGGTCATCCCCTCGAACTGGGTCCACGCCTTCCGCCAGATGGATGACGAGGACGTCGTCTTCTACGAGGCGTTCGCTCCCATCCGCCTCGAGTACCTCGTCGGCTTCAAGGGCCCGGACCCGTCGCTGGACATGATGCACCTCGCCTTCGACGAGGCCGGCGAGTCCGCCCGCAAGGTCTAGCGGCATGGCGCTCGACATCCGGCCGGCAGCCGGCGCGCGCTGGGACCTGGTCGCGCTCGGCGAGGTGATGCTCCGGCTCGACCCGGGCGAGGGACGCATCGCCACCGCCCGCGAGTTCCGGGTCTGGGAGGGCGGCGGCGAGTACAACGTCGCCCGCGGCCTCGCCCGCTGCTTCCTGATGCGCACCGCCCTCGTCACCGCCTTCGCCGACAACGCCGTCGGCCGGCTGGTTGAAGACCTCATCCGCCAGGGCGGCGTCGACGCAAGCCACGTTCGGTGGGCGCCCTTCGACGGGATCGGCAGGACAGTCCGAAACGGGCTCAACTTCACCGAGCGCGGGTTCGGCCTCCGCGCCGCGCTCGGGGTGTCGGACCGGGGCCACACGGCGGCGTCCCAGCTGCGGCCGCGCGACGTGGACTGGGACGCGCTGTTCGGGGGCGAGGGCGCCCGCTGGTTCCACACGGGCGGCATCTTCGCGGGCCTCTCGGAGACCACCGCCCTCGTCGCGCGCGAGGCGATGGAGGCGGCACGCCGCCACGGAGTGGTGGTGTCGTTCGACCTCAATTTTCGCCCCTCCCTGTGGGCGGGGATCGGCGGCCCGACCCGGGCCCGCGAGGTCAACGGCGACCTGGTGGGACTGGTGGACGTCCTGCTCGGCAACGAGGAGGACTTCACCGCCGCGCTCGGGTTCGGGGTGCCGGGCGGGGATGCGGCCCCGACCTCGCTGGATCCCGCCGGCTTCGGCCGGATGATCGAGGACGTGGTCGCCGCGTACCCGAACCTCCGGGCGGTGGCCACCACGCTGCGCGTCGCCAGGACGGCCACCCGGAACGACTGGGGGGCCGTGTGCTGGGCCGACGGCGTCCTGCACGAGGCGACGCGGCGCCCCGACCTCGAGATCCTCGATCGCGTCGGGGGCGGCGACTCGTTTGCGTCGGGGCTGATCTTCGGCCTCCTCGACGGGCGCGGCCCGGCACAGGCGGTCGAATACGGGGCCGCGCACGGCGCGCTCGCGATGACCACGCCCGGCGACACGTCGATGGCGACCCGCGCCGAGGTGGAGGCGGTGATGCGCGGCGCGTCCGCCCGCATCGCCCGCTAGGCGGGCCTGGGGTGTCTAGGCGGGCTCCGTCGTCGCCCCGGGCTCCGCGGTCGCGGCGCTCGCGCTGGACTTGACCTCGCGGACGGGCCACAGGGACGCGAACGCGATGCCCGCGATGACCAGCCCGAACCCGAGCAGGTCGGCGACCTCGAGCTGCTCGCCGAGGATCAGGGCGCCCGCCACGAGCCCCACGACCGGCGTCGCGAGGAAGCCCATCGCCGACGAGATCGGTCCGAGCGATCGGGTGATCGACTGGCTCGCCCAGTAGGCGAAGGCCGTGGCGAGCGGGCCGGAGTAGAGGAGCGCGAAGACGGCCCCCGATTGCCAGTCGATGGTCCGACCGCTCTCGAACAGCACGGCCGCGACGGCGATGGGGACGGTTGCGAGCAGCAGCATTGAGGGCTGGAGCTCCAGCGGCGATGCCGTCCACGCGTGGCGCCGGATGTGGATCGTGACGCCGGCCCACATCACGCCGTACGCGGTCAGCGCGAGCGTGCCGGCGAGCTCGGCCGGGATGCCCCAGTCGATGACGGTCGGGTTGACCAGGATCGCGACGCCCGTCACGCCCAGCACGATGCCGAGCAGCTCGTTCCGCCGCGGCACGACGCGGAACAGCAGGAACATCAGGCCCGCCACCCAGAGCGGCATCGCGTACGCGAGCACTGACGAGCGACCCGCGGGCACTGCCTGGAGGGCGAAGTTCATGATCAGGATGCTGATCGCCATCTGCACGAGGCCGACCGAGAGGATCACGGGCACGTCCGCGCGGGGCGGGCGACGGAGCCGCCGCTGCGGGGCGAGGATGAGGACCATCGTGATCAGGCCGGTGGCCAGCCGCAGGGCGCCGTACGTGAGCGGCGGGAAGTAGTGGAGGCCCTGTTTGACGACCACCCAGTGGACGCCCCAGGTCAGCGAGAGGAGCGCCAGCAGGACGAGCGCGACTGGCCGGCTGTGTACGGCGGCGACGGCTCGGTCGGGCGGGGTGGTCACCGGTCGAAGGGTACTCCGCGTCGCCGCGGAAATCGATTACGCGCGGTTCGGTGACGCGGTGGCAGCGCCGGACGATCCGGAGGGCCCGCGGACCGGCCGGGCCCCCGTCAGCGGAGGACGGCGTCCAGCTCCCGGACGAGCTCGCCCACGCGCGCTCCGCCGCCCGGGGCCGCCGGGTAGCGGCGGAGCACCGCCACGACGACCGCTGGCGCCGCCGCGCACGCCTCGCCGATGAACGCCGACCCGATGGCCGAATCCCCGTTGGCGGCGAGCTCGAGCGCCCGCGCGGCATGGGCCGCGGCACCCAGGATGTGGTTCACCTGCGTCGCGTTCCGCAGCGGGTGCAGGAACGCCGCGCCGGCCGCCGCCAGGGCGGCCCGTGCCGCCTCGCTCGCCGCCGCCTGTCCGGCGTCGCGCGCCTCGTTGGCCGCCCGCTGCGCCGCCCACGCCGCATCGCGGATCGACTTGGTGCGCGGCGCGCCGTCGGCGAATGCCTGGGCGGCCGCGATCGCCCGGCGGGGGCGCGGATCCTCGGGGCGCTCACCCTCGAAGACCGCCAGCGAGCGCCGAGCGCAGGCTGCGGCATACCCTGCGACGGCGCGGAGCTCGTCGAGGCTGAGCATGACCGTCCCCGCCTCGGACATCGCCTAGGCCCTGGGCTCGCTGACGCTCCAGCCCCCGTCGACCGCCACGATCTGGCCGGTCACCATCCGGGCCTCGGGCGAGAGCAGGTGGAGCGCCACCGAGGTCACGGCCTCGGCGTCGATGGACCCGCCCGCCAGCGGCTGCTTCGCGACGAGGTACGCCACGATCGCCTCGTCCGACTGCGCCCGCCGGCTCATCGGCGTGGCGATCAGCGACGGCGCGATCGCGTTGATGCGGATCCCCTCGGGCGCATACGTCGCCGCCGCGGCCCGCACGAGCCCCTCGATCGCGCCCTTGCTCGCCGCGTACCCGTGGGTGGCGAAGTACTGCGGGCCCGGGTGGCGCGCGAGCTGGGTGGACATCAGCAGGATGGTGCCGCGGCCCCACCCGCCGTCGCGCTCCTGCGCCAGCATCCGGCGGACCGCCGCCCTGGCGACGAGGAACTGCGAGGTGGCGTTCGCGCCGAGCACGGTCTCCCAGCCCTTGAGGGTCGCCTCGTGGAGCGGGCCGTCGCCGAACCGCCGGCCGCTGATTCCCGCCACGCCGTACACCGCGTCGAGCCGACCGACGGTCGCGTCGAACGCAGCGAACGCCGCCTCGACGGCCGCCTCGTCGCGCAGGTCGGCCGCGAAGGTGGCGATCGACCCGCCGACGGCCCGCACCTCGGCCGCGAGCTCGGCGAGCCGACCCGAGTCGCGAGCCACCACGAACACGTTCGCGCCCTCCGCCGCGAGCGCCCGCGCCGCGGACCCGCCCATTCCCGTGGAGCCGGTGACCAGCACGCCGCGCCCCGCGAACCGCGGGCCGCCCGTCCGCGCGCTCATTGTCTCGCCTCCGCACGCTCGACCGGCGGCAGCGGCTCCAGCAGGGCGCCGTCCGCGCGGAGCCGGTCGCGGAGCCCCGACGCGTCCACGTGGCGCGGCGTCGTCCCGTCAGCTGCGGCCATCGCCGCGGCCGTCCCCGCGGCCTGGCCCATCGCCATGCAGGTGGCCATCGAGCGGGCCGACGCGTGGGCGTCGTGGGTGGCGGAGAAGCAGCGCCCGGCCACCAGCATCCCGTCGAGCCCGGCGGGCAGCAGCGCGCGGTAGGGGATCCCGTACACGCCGCCCTCGGCCACGTAGCTCCAGGCCGTGTCGCCGCCGGCGTGGTGGTCCTCGATCGGGGCGCCGCACAGTGCGATCTCGTCGGGGAAGCGGCGCGCCTCCAGGACGTCCTCCCGCGTCAGCCGGTAGTCGCCGAACACGCGTCGGCTCTCCCGGACGCCGATCGACGGCGAGGTCGCGACGATGACCGAGCGCTCGAAGCCGGGCACGCGATCGCGCAGGAACCGTGCGTACTCCTGGACCTGGCGGCGACCCTCGAGCTCGGCCCGGGTCAGCGACTCGGGGTCCACCGGGTCAACCCCGGGGATCCGCGTCATGTGGACGAGGGCCACGCCGTCGTGCGGCGTCCGGTGCCAGGACCCCTCGATCCTCGGCAGCCGGTAGGCGCCGGACTCGGCCGCGTCGCGCATCAGCGCCCAGAGCTCGCGCTTGGGCACGGCGCTCGCGCGCGCGACATCGACGCCGGCCACCTTGAACAGCGTGGACAGCGACTGCACGCCGCCGGTGCTGCGCGCGTCGTCGTAGCCCGCGCCCGCCAGGTGGCTGAGGTCGGCGTCGCCCGAGGCGTCCACGACCGCGGCGGCCTCGACCCAGCGCTCGCCGCCCTTGGTCCACAGCCTGACGCCGGTCACGCGGCGGCTGACGTCGATCGCCACCCCGGTGGCCCACGCGTGGAGGAGCAGGTCCACGCCCGCGTCGTCGGCCAGCCGCTCCCAGAGGACCTTGAGCGCCTCGGCGTCGTAGGTCACGCCCGTCCCCGCGCCATAGGTGTTGGGCCGCTCGAAGGCGACACCCTGCTCCGTCAGCCGGGTCGCGACCTCCCAGCCCAGCCCCCCGACGATCCGACGCGGCCTGGCGCCGGGCGTGTAGAACGCGTAGAAGGTGTCGAGGACGGCGGTGGAGGTGCCGCCCATGAAGGCGAGACGGTCCACCAGCAGGGTCGTCGCCCCGGCGCGCGCTGCCGTGATCGCGGCCGTCGACCCCGCGGACCCGGCGCCCACGACGACGACGTCGTACCGGGCCTTCATCGGGCGGCGCCTGTCGGGAAGGCGTAGAAGCGGGCGGGATTGGCCACCAGGATGGCGTCGGCCGCGGCATCGCCGAGCCGCCGGCGGAGGCGCGGCGCGAAGGTGGCCATCAGGTACCGCAAGCCGGGCCCGCCGTCGTAGGCGCGCAGGTAGTCGCGCTGCCCCAGGTCCAGTCCGAGCAGCACGCGGTCGAGGTGGCCCGCCGCCGCCACGCGCTCGATCAGGTCGAGGACCACGCTGTCCGGATGGTACTTCGTCCGGCCGACAGTGTCGTACTCGAGGGTCACACCGCGCGCGCAGAGCTCGGCGTGGAGCTCGGGGTCCGGGTTGCGGTCGAGGTGCGCCAGGGCGATCCGCACCGGTCGGGCGCCCGCCGCCTCGAGCCGGTCCACGATCTCGTGGCCCATCGTGCCCACCTCCGCGTGGACCAGGACTGGGGCGTCCGTCGCAGCCGAGGCACCGCCGATGGCGTCCAGGCGCCTCGCCTCGGAGCGCGAGATCCGCTGGTACGACGCGCCGCCCTTGATCGCGCCGGCCCGGGCCGGATCGGGCGGCAGCGATGCGTCCAGCCAGTCGGCCGGGTGCATGCCCACGCGAAGGTCGGCGAGGATCCGGTCGGCCAGCAGCTCCGCCGTGGCGGCGTGGACCCAGTGGTCGGCCGGATAGTGGGCGTCGCGGTGGTATCCGCTCGCGGCGATGACGTGGACGCCCGTGGCCTCGCTGGCGGCGCGCATGCGGGCCGGGCGCCGGCCGAGGCCGATGGGCGTCATCTCCACGATGGTGCGGATCCCCGATTCCCGGGCGTCATCCACCTCTGCGATCACGCGGTCCAGGTCCTCGATCGACTGGCCCTTGAGGGCGGGCGAGTCGAGGAACAGGTGGTCGTGGGCGTCCACCACGCCGAGGACGGCGGGGTCCACGGGACCGCTGACGGTGACGACGCGCGGCCTGCCGACGGGGGTGGCCGTGCGCTCCGGATCCATGCCCCCATCGTAGCGGGGAGGAGCCGGTCGGGCGCCCGCGTCGCAGCCCCGGTCTCGACGCTATCGGGCGCGGGTCGAGGCGACGCGTCTCGCGAGCCGGCCGGCGCCGTACCCGGCGACGATCGGAAGGCTGAAGAAGCCGGACGCGGCCACGGCCGAGAACCAGTCGACCGGGACCGGCTGGCCGGCCAGCTCCGAGAGGAGGAGGATCGTCGCCATCCCGATCACCATGCCCGCCAGCGTGACGAGCAGCCCGGTCCAGCCGTGGGTCGTGACGCCCGCGATCGTGCCGCCGATGAGCAGCACGAGCGGCGACACGAAGATCACCGTGACCGCGCAGGAGCCGGCGAAGTCGGTGTGGCCGACGCAGCCGAGGCTCGCGCCGCCGAACACCGCGACGGGGCACGCGAAGGCCACGACCACAAGCGCGATCAGGTCTCGGACCGGGTTCGGGAGCGAGATCTTCAAGGGCTGGTCACCTCCGGGCCCAGCATATCGCCGGCTTGGCGGGCAAGAAGGGCCGACAGGCCCGGGCGGACTCGGCGGGGGGTTCGCCGCCGCCGCGGTCGGCCCCTGCCGCAGCGCCGCTGTCGCCGCCGTGACGCCCGTCGGATGACCGCCTGCCCGGCCCAACCATGCGACACTGGCCGCCCTCCCAGCCACCCGATCCCGCAAGGAACCGTGTCTCGAAGCGTCCGTCTCCGCCCATGGCAGCACGCCGCGCTGGCGCGCTTCTCCGAATCCCCCGACCCGGACTTCCTCGCCGTCGCCACGCCGGGCGCCGGCAAGACCACGTTCGCGCTGGCTGCCCTGCGCACCTCGCTCGCGAGGCGGCCCGGGCGGGTCGTGGTGGTGGCGCCGACCGCGCACCTCAAGGTCCAGTGGGCGGCGGCCGCGGCCCGCCTCGGGCTGCACCTCGACCCGGCGTGGACGCCGGGCGACGGCCCGATGCCGCCCGACATGCACGGCGTGGTCACGAGCTACCAGCAGGTGTCGCTGTCCGCCGACGCGATCCGCGCAGAGGCCGCCGGTGCCCACGTCGTGCTCGACGAGGTCCACCACGCCGGTGAGGAGCGGGCGTGGGGCGACGCGCTCCGCCACGCGTTCGCGCCCACCCACCGGAGGATCGCCCTCTCGGGCACCCCGTTCCGCTCCGACACGCGGGCCATCCCCTTCGTGCGGTATGTCGCCGACGAGGCCGTCCCCGACTACGAGTACGGATATGGCGACGCCCTGCGCGACGGCCGGGTGGTGCGGCCCGTCTACTTCCCGCGCACCGGCGGCGAGATGGAGTGGAGCGCCCCCGACGGCGCGGTCCACGAGGCCACCTTCGAGGACCCGCTCGCCAACCAGCTCGCCAACCAGCGGCTGCGGACCGCCCTCTCGATCGAAGGCGACTGGCTGGCTTCGGTCCTGCGCGACGCGGTCGCCCGCCTCGGTGCCGTCCGCTGCCACCAGCCCGATGCCGGGGGCCTGGTCATCGCCATGGACCAGGACCACGCGCGGGGCATCGCCCAGCTGCTCCGCAAGGAGATCGGCACCCCTGCGGTGGTGGTCACGTCGGACGACCCGGACGCGTCCGAGCGGCTGGCCGCCTTCGCCGCAGGACGGGAGCCGTGGCTGGTGGCCGTGCGCATGGTGAGCGAGGGGGTGGACATCCCGCGCCTCCGCGTGGGCGTCTACGCGACCACCGTGACCACGGACCTGTTCTTCCGCCAGGCCGTTGGGCGGTTCGTGCGCTGGGTGCCCGGCATCCGCGATCAGCGGGCGTGGCTGTTCATCCCCGACGACCCGCGGCTGCGCATCCGGGCGGCGGAGATCGCCGAGCAGCGGCGCCACTCGCTGCGGCGGGAGACGCGCCCCGGCGCCGAGGACGACCCCGGGGCGTGGCGCCGCGCCGAGGCGGCCGAGCTGGCCTCGGGCGAGCAGCTCTCGCTGTTCGCGGCGCTGTCCGCGGTGGCGCTGGGCGACGCGTCAACAGGCGAGGCGTGGGGCGAGCCCCTCCCCGGCGACTGGGAGGACGGAGCGGACCCCTCGATCGAACTCGAGCTCGGGCCGCCCCCGCCGCTCGTGGCGCCCCCCGCCGGGCTGCCCATTGACGGGCCGACGCGCCGCGCTGTGAAGGACCGGCTGCGGGTCGCCAACGCGGAGGCCGCCAAGGACATCGCCCGTTGGTCGGGCCTCTCATATGCGGCCGTCAACCTGGAGCTCAACCGGCAGGCCGGCGTGCGGCGCGTCACCGAGGCCACCGAGGCCGAGCTGGTGACGCGCCTCCAGGCGGCGCGTCGCTGGCAGTGGCGGCTCGGGGGGTAGGGCTGCCGCACCGGGACATGACGGGGCCCCTCCGTTGCCGGAGGGGCCCCGTGCCGTTTGCTCCTCGACAGCCTTTGTCAGTCCCTGAGTGTGTCCGGGTCGGGAGCGAACCGGCTGAACAGCCAGTACAGGACGAACGAGATCACCAGCCCGAGCACCCAGCTGTAGTCGTAGAGGTAGCCACCCCAGGGCAGCTGGAAGTGCAGGAAGGGCACGATGCCGTCGGCCGGGAACGGGCCGCCATAGGCGCCGCCGAGCGCGATGAACGCACCGATGGCAAGGGCTACTACCGCCCGCCAGTTCCAGCCGCCGTTGTAGCGGTAGGCACCGGCGGACCGATAGAGGTCCGCGAGCTTGAGGCGAGTCCCGCGCATCAGCCAGTAGTCGGCGATCAGGACGCCTGCGATGGCGCCAGTCAGACCACCGTAGAAGCCGAGCCAGGCGAAGATGTAGATCTTCGGATCCTGATAAAGGAGCCACGGCTGGATCAGGATCCCGATGACGCCTGTGATGAGGCCGCCAGTGCGGAAACTGATCCGCTTCGGCCACAGGTTCGAGAAGTCGTACGAGGGGCTGACGATGTTCGCCGCGACGTTGACCGACAGGGTTGCCACCGCAAGGGTGAACAGTGCCACCAGGACGACGATCGGATTGTCGAACTTGCCGACCAGGTACACGGGATTCCAGAGGTCTGCTGGCTTGTCGTTGGGGTAGACCGCGATCGCGGCCGAGGTCACGAACACGGCGATGAGCGGGAACAGGGTCATCGTGGTGGGCAGTCCGAGCGCCTGGCCGATGGCCTGGGAGCGCTGGCTCCGCCCGAACCGCGTGAAGTCAGGCATGTTCAGCGACAGGGTCGACCAGAAGGCGATCATGCCCATGAGCGACGGGAAGAAGACGAGCCAGAAGTCTTTGCCCCATCCCAGCGTTCCGTTGTTGCTCAACATCGCGCCGAAGCCGCCCGCCTGCATGCCCATCCACACGAGCAGGAAGACCGCGATCACGAGGACGAAGGGAGCCGCCCAGTTCTCGAAGTGCCGGACGGCGTCCATGCCCCGATAGATGATGATGATGTTGAGCACCCAGAAGATGGCGAAGCTCAACCACAAGGTCCATGGCTGAGCGTTGCCGAGGAAGGGGCCCCAGGCACCGAACGGGGCGGCCGTGACCCACCACGAGGTCTTTCCGAAGATGGCGCCGACCACCGTCCAGAGGGCCTCGCCGCCGATCCAGGTCTGGATGCCGAACCAGCCGCAGGCGATGCCCGCGCGCAAGAGCGCCGCCAAGTTCGCGCCCCAGACGCCGAATGATGCCCGAGCGAAAACCGGGAAGGGGATGCCGTACTTGGTGCCGGCGTGGCTGTTCAACAGCATCGGCATCAGGACGATGATGTTGGCGAGCATGATCGTGAGGATGGCCTGGTACCAGGCCATGCCGATCGCGACGAGGCCCGCCGCCAAGCCCCAAGTCGGAATGTTGTGCGACATCCCGATCCAAAGCGCGATGTAGTTGTAGGTCGTCCACCTCCGCTTCGAGACCGGGACGGGCGCCAGGTCCTCGTTGTGGAGCTGCGAGACGCCCAGCGAGGCGTCAACCTCAGGGCTCAGCTCGACTCGGCCGTCCGCCAGGACGGTCTGCTCCATCGACGCCGCTGTCATAGAGCCTCCCTCTGGATGTGACCGGTGCCTCGCACCATCGACGGGCGGCGTTCCAGATCCCCGTGGCCCCGGAGCCCTCCTGCCCGCGTCCTCAACGCCGGCACCTCCGTGAGCAGGCGCGCGAGGCGCGCCCTGGGGTCAGGCATCGGGTCCCCCCGGAGATCGGCAGGGCGGGGGCGGCAACGGCGGGCCAGGCAGGGTTCCGGCGGGCGTCTCCGCTCGACGTGGCGTCGAGGCGGCGCTGAGGCTCGGCGGCCAGTGCCTGGTGCACGTTCACCCTTGCACGATCGCGGACCCCGACGACTGGACGTCGCGAGTCAGTCCTCGGCCCTCGGCCACACGGCCGACGGTGGACCTTGGCACCGGATTGTGCGCTGGCGAGGGTTGAATTTCTCGGCGATCCTGCATCTCGCGAGCGGGCCGTTTGGCCCTCGCGCGGGGCCATCGCGGGCCAACAAGAACGGGCCCGGCTGCCTCGCGACGACCGGGCCCGCTCGCTCCTCCCCTCCCTACGCGGGCACGTGCGCGGGGGCGTAGCCCTCGGCCTCCTCCTCGTGCCCGCCGTGGTATTCGGACCCGCCCGGGCGCCGGATCTGGGACTGGGCCACGATCCGGTCTCGGCGCAGGCCGCGGAAGTCGTCGAGTCGTGCCCAGCCGCGGTCGGCGTGACGGTCGAGGAATGCGGCCATGCCCTCGGTCAGATCGCGGATCACGTTCGGGCCAATCGCGTGGTCGAGCATCGCCGCGGTCGCCACCTGGACCGTCCCGCAGCCGAGCAGGAAGTAGTCGAGCGCCTGCGCCCAGCCCGAGATCCCGCCGATCCCGCTGAACTCGCGGTCGGGGAACGCCTTGGTCATCTCGGCCATCTTGGCCAATGACAGCGGCAGGATCGCCGGCCCGCCGAGGCCGCCGGACGACACCAGCCCGTCGACGTTGATCTCGAACTCGAGGGTCTCGGGGTCGATGAGCGGCAGCGCGGGGAACGTGTTGGAGGAGGTGATCGCGTCCGCGCCGCCCCGGAAGGTGGCCTCAGCCTCCTCCGCGATGTTGGCCGTGGCCGGAGTCAGCTTGACCCACACGGGGACCTTCGCGGCCTGCCTGACGGCCATGGTCGAGGTGGAGCACAGGACCGGGTCCTTGCCCACATTCGAGCCCATGTCCACCCGATCCATGTGCGGGCAGCTGAAGTTGAGCTCGATGGCGTCGGCGCCGGCCTCCTGGACGCCGCGGGTGAGCGTCTGCCAGTTCTGGAACTCCTTGTCGTCGCCTGAGCCGGCCATGATCGAGGCCACGAGCACGCGGTCCGGCCAGTTGCGCTTGATCCGCTCGATCCGCGGCAGCCACCAGTCGAGCGGCTTGTCGCTGATCAGCTCCCAGTTCCACGACGCCATCAGCGTCGCCTCTGGGCGCTTGGCCATCGAGGTGCGGCTGGTCGCCGGGTCAGTGCGCAGGAACTTGGTCTTCGGCCCGGCCACGTTGACCACGGGGTGAAGCCCGATGGTCTTGGTGACCACCCCGCCCCAGCCGGCCTCGAAGGCCCGCTCGATGTTGCTCTCGGACTCGGTCGGGGGCGCCGATGCGAGCAGGAACGGGTTGACGAAGGGGATCCCCGTGAAGCGCGTGGACAGGTCGGCCACTGGGCGTCATCCTCCTGCAGCCGCCTGACGCCGGCGGCAGCGGAAGTCGGAATGGTTGAACGCGCGCGCCCAGCCCGGATAGGGCCACAGGTCACAACAGGCCCGAGTGGCCCGGGCGTCGCACCGCCCGGCTCCCGCGCTCGGCTCGGCCCGCGGGACCCGATACTCGCCCTGGCGCCGTCGATCGGAGCTGCCGGGCAGGTCTTCTCGTAAGCGGTGCCTGCGAGATGCTTCGCCTTTCACGGAACCATCTCGGTGGCGGCTCTGCCACCAGCGGGCCGCCGAAGTCGTTCCGCGATTCGGCAACCACCGAGCGCCGGGCCGTCTGGCGGCGCAGACCGGCCGGCCTCGCGGCGCCATTCGGCGGGCCCGATCCGGAGGCCCGGGCGGGGGTATCGTGGCCGGATGAGCGTGACCTTCCGCGTGCCCGGCGCGGTCCTGACCGAGCGCGAGCACCACGTCCCCCTCGTCCACGGCGACCCGTCGCGGGGCAGCATCACCGTGTTCACGCGCGAGGCGGCGGCCCCCGACGGCCTCGACCGGCCGTACCTCGTCTTCCTCCAGGGCGGTCCGGGCATGGAGGCCACCCGGCCCACGAGTCCGCCCTCAGGCTGGCTGACCCGCGCCATGGCGGACTTCCGGGTCCTGCTCCTGGACCAGCGCGGCACCGGCCGGTCCACCCCGGTGGGCACTGACCTGCCCGGCGCCACCACCGCGGAGCAGGCCGAGTACCTCACCCACTTCCGCGCCGACTCGATCGTGCGCGACCTGGAGCTGGTCCGGGCCGAGCTGGGCGTCGAGCGGTGGAGCCTGCTGGGCCAGAGCTTCGGCGGGTTCACCTCGCTCAGCTACCTCTCGATCGCCCCCGAGGGCCTGCGCGAGGCGCTGATCACCGGCGGCCTCGCCCCCATCAGCGGCCGGCCCGCAGATGAGGTCTATGCCGCGACCTGGACCCGGGTCCGCGAGGCGAACAAGCGCTATCACGACCGCTACCCGGGCGATCGCGACCGGCTTGGGTCCATCCTCCGGCGGCTCGGCGCCGAGGACGTCCGGCTGCCCGACGGCGACCGGCTGACCGCCCGTCGCTTCCGCCAGGCCGGCATGTGGCTCGGTGACAGCGCGGGCTTCGAGCGGCTGCACCACCTGCTCGAGCTGCCGTTCGGCTCGCGGGCCTTCCTCCGAGACGCGCAGGACGCGTCGGGCTGGGAACGCAACCCCATCTACGCCGACCTCCACGAATCCTCCTATGCGGACGGCGGGCCCACCCGCTGGTCTGCGCACCGGCTGGCACCCGAGGACGCGATGAGCGGCGACCTGCTCACCGCCGAGCAGGTCTTCCCGTGGATGTGGGAGGACTACGCGGGCCTGCGTCCCCACCGCGAGGTGGCCGAGATCCTCGCCCAGCACCCCTGGCCGCGGCTCTACGACCCCGACCGGCTCGCCCGGAACGAGGTCCCGGTGGCGGCGACGATCTACGTGGACGACGTCTACGTCGAGCGCTCGTTCGCCGAGGAGACGGCCCGTGGCGTGCGCGGCCTGCGGCCGTGGATCACCAACGAGTACGCCCACAACGGCCTCCGCGCCGACGGCGAGCGGGTGGTGGGCCGACTGCTCGACATGGTGCGCGGCCGGGCGTGACCGAGACGGCCGGCGTCGGTCCTGCCCAGGTCGGCGTGGGCGCCGACCGCCGAGACGTCGCGCTGCTGTTCGCCACCCGCGTCCTGCGCATGTTCGGGTACGGCTTCCTGGCGGTGGTCCTGGTCCTGTACCTGGCGGCGATCGGGCTGTCGGGCGCGGAGACGGGCCTCCTGCTCGGGCTGACGCTGCTCGGCGACGCAGCGGTGTCCCTGTGGCTCACGACGCACGCGGACCGCATCGGGCGGCGTCGCGTGCTCGTCGCCGGCGCCGTGCTGATGCTGGGCGCCGGCATCACCTTCGTTGCCACCTCGGTGCTGCCGGTGCTGCTCGTCGCAGCCACGCTCGGCGTCATCAGCCCGTCGGGCAACGAGGTCGGGCCGTTCCTCGCCGTCGAGCAGGCGTCGCTCTCGCAGCTCGTGCCCGACCGGCGGCGGACCCAGCTGTTCGCGTGGTACCAGCTCGCGGGATCCTTCGCCACCGCGGCCGGGACGCTGGCGGGCGGCACCGTGGCCCAGGCCTCGATCAACGCCGGCGCCGCCCCCGCCGACGCCTATCGCCACGTGATCGTCGGCTACGCGCTGGTCGGCCTGGTCCTCGGCGGCCTGTTCCTGCTGGTCTCGGCCCGCGTGGAGGTGCCCCGCTCCGCGGTGCGCGACGAGACGGTCCGCGGCCGGCTGGGCCTCCACCGCTCGCGGGGCGTGGTGCTGCGCCTCTCGCTGCTGTTCGCGCTCGACGCGTTTGCCGGCGGGTTCGCGATCCAGAGCTTCATCGCCTTCTGGTTCCACGAGCGGTTCGCGGTGGACCCGGCGGTCCTGGGCGCCGTGCTGGCGGGGGCGAACATCCTGGCCGGGTTCTCGGCGCTCGCAGCTGGCCGGCTGGCGGCCCGTTTCGGCCTCGTGAACACGATGGTGTTCACGCACCTGCCGTCGAACGTGCTGCTCGCGGTGGTGCCCCTGATGCCCACGCTGCCGCTCGCCGTGGCCGCGCTGCTCGCGCGCTTCGCGATCAGCCAGATGGACGTGCCCACGCGCCAGAGCTACACGATGGCGATCGTGGCGCCCGACGAGCGGTCCGCGGCCGCCGGGGTGACGGGCATCGCGCGCTCGCTGGGCGTCGCGGCCGCGCCGCTGATCGCGGGACCGCTGTTCGCCACGGCTGCCCTTGCCTCGGCGCCGTTCCTGATCTCGGGCGGCCTCAAGATCGCCTACGACCTGCTGCTGTACCGCTCCTTCCGGCGCCTGCGGCCGCCCGAGGAGCGGCCGGGGTAGCGCGGGCGCCGCGCCGGGCCCTGCCGGAGGCCGTCGCCGGGCTCTGGCACGCCGAGCCGCCCCTCGGTTGATCGGACGGTCGGCGTTGCGCTCTCCCCGCCCAGCGGTCGAAGTGACGCCTCAGGCCGGCCCGCGGGGCGTCAGCGGAGCCGCTGAGCGGCGATCCTGCAAGGCCGGGCGTCGCGGTGACCGCTCAGCGGTCGCCCTGCGCGGCTGGGGCGCCCCGGGAATCGCAGCGACCGCGCAGCCGCTGGCCGCGCCGCAGGGCCGACATCGCAATGACCGGCTGCGGTCCTCGGCGTCCCGGAAGGGGGGCATCGGCTTATCGGCCGTGCCCGACCTCCTCGGGCTCCTCGAACCACTGGACGCGCTCGCCCACCTGCGCCCGCATCCGCCACTTCATCGACTTGGGCGCGTCGTCCACGGCCTTGTGCAGCGCCGCAACCTGCTCGAGCACGTCGAACTTCGGCGGTCGGCTGAAGTCCAGCTCGCCGGGCCCGATCTCGGTGTTGACCAGCATCCGCATCTTGTCGAGGTTGCCGGTGAGCGTGCGCCACCAGCCCCAGTCGGCGGACGTGTACTGAAGGATCCGGTCGACCCTGATCGTGCCAGCGTCGCCCTTGCCCAGCGGGTACTCGGACAGCAGCGCGAGCGCATCGAGGATGTCCTTGCGGTTGATGCGCGCGATCTGCAGCTTGGACAGCAGCATCTCCGCGAGCGGCACGGTGGGCCGGTCGACGGCCAGCCGGCCGGCGAACTCGAACCGGTGGGACATCTCCATGCGATCGATGAGCACGTCCACCGGCCGCCCGCGCCGCGTGTCGACGAAGTACATCTGCTTGTGGCCGTACAGGGCGTTGTACTGCTTGTCGCCCGTGTAGCCCTCGGCCGAGAGCAGCTCCCGCAGTGCCTTGCCGTCCTTGCTCCGCGTCGCGAGGTCGATGTCGCGCCGTTCGCGGTCGATGCGGGCGGTCCACTCGGGACAGCGGGCGTGGAACGCGAGGCCGCCCATCAGTCGCACCTGGAGCCCCGCGGCGTCGGCGAGGCCGATGATCCGCAGCGCCTCGACGAGGGGATCGCGCTTCGTCGGACCGCCCGGATCCTCGGCCAGCAGGACCTCCGGGGCCGGGAGCGGGCGGCCTCCCTCGGCCAGCTGGGGCGCCGCGCCCGCTGGTATCGCGCCCCCAGGTGCGACGCCCGGATGATCCGACATGCTCGCGAGTATAGTCATGCACCTCCTGCACGGTTGAGCGATCAACAGCACGGAGCGAGGCCGGACCCGCCCGGGCCCGGCAGGCGTTGGTGGAGGAGGGTTCCCTGGCATGAGTTCGGGCGGACGAACCCTGTTCACTCGCCAGTCATCGGGACTGGTGCGTGAGGTCAGCGTCGTCAATGCGCTGTTCTTCAACACCTCGGCCTTCATTGGGGGGACGCTGGGCGGCGCATTCCAGATCGCCGTCCTGGCCGGCGTGCCGGTCATGGTCATCGGCCCGCTGACCAACTGGTCGTACGTGGCCTTCATCGTCGGCGCCCTGTGCGTCCTCCTCGCGTTCATCTTCGCGTCGCTCACCAGCGTGATGCCGCGCTCCGGCGGCGACTACGTGTTCTCGAGCCGGATCGTCCCGAAGGTCGGACCCCTGCTCGGCTGGCTCGAGTCCTGGGGCCTCGTGTTCGCGTCCATCGCCCTGCTCCAGTTCGAGACCGTGCAGATGCTCCGCAGCACGCAGGTCGAGGGCAAGATCATCGGGATCGGCACCGGGATCGACTTCTTCAACAACGCGGCGACGTGGTTCACCGACGGCAGCACCGGGGACGTCACCGGCCTGCCCGGCTTCATCGCCGCCCTGGTGGTGTTCGCGTTCGTGGGCTGGGTGGTGCTCCAGCCCACCCGCCGGTTCCACAAGATCGTCACCTACCTGACGATCCTGGGCATCGCCGGCTGGGCGCTGATGGCGATCTGCGGGCTGCTGTTCTTCGACCAGGGCACGTTCGCCGCCAACCTGCCCAAGTACGCCAACGGCCAGACGGTGGACCAGCTGGCCAAGGCCGCGTCCGACGCCGGGCTGACGAGCGGGTTCAGCTTCGGCCCCGTCGGCGTGCAGAACGGTCTGACCACCTGGCCGTTCTTCCTGATGGGCGGGATCATGCTGTTCCAGTTCATCGGGTTCCAGTACTCCGCCTACATCTCGGGCGAGGTCCGGGGCAACGTGAAGCGCGGCATCCTGATCGCCGTGCTCGGCGCCCTGGCGATGGCCGTGCTCATGAACTCGATCTACGCGGAGGTCCTCGGCCGCAAGCTGGGCATGGACGCGCAGACCGCGTGGAGCGCCGTCTGGTGGGGCTACATCGACCCGACCAAGACGCCACTGCCCATGGGCTACCCGAACTATTTCCAGCTGATGGGCGTGATCTGCCAGCCGGGCCTGTGGCCGCTGTGGGCGATCGTCGGCGCAGCGTCCACACTGTTCCCGTTCCTGCTGATGCCGGTCTACGTCATCTTCATCAGCCGCGTCGCGCTGGCCTGGAGCCTCGACCGGCAGGTGCCCGAGTGGTTCGGCGAGGTGTCCGAGCGGCTGCGCGCGCCGGCAAACGCGATCTTCGCGACGCTGATCATGGGCGTGGTGTTCCTGATCCTGTGGGCGTTCCCGGTCCTGAAGTGGATCGGCCTCGGCGGCCTCGCCCCCAGCTCCGATCCGGCCCTGGACGGCAAGCTGAACCTGACGGCCTCGGCGTGGTTCACGGTCCTGATCTCGTTCCTGTCGTGGATCATGCCTGGCGTCAACGCCGTGCTGGCGCGCTTCACCCGGCCGGACCTGGTCAAGGACGCGCCGTGGATCAAGTGGCTGCCGTTGCTCGGCATCGTGTGGCTGATCTTCGCCGTGATGCTGTACTGGTTCGCCGGGATCGTGCCCATCTGGAACACGATCACCGGTGGCGCGGACACGCTGGCGTACCTCAACAGCTCCGGCGCCTCGATGGTCGGCCTCCTCCTGGTGATCGGGATCGTCTGGTACGTGATCCAGGCGATTCGCAACCGGCGTGCCGGAATCCAGACCGAGCTCATGTACCAGGCGCTGCCGCCCGACTGATCCGCAGCGCGCATCTTGCGGGGCCGGCCGCCGCCGGCCCCGCAAGCATTTCCGGTCGGCTCGCGTCGCCCGGCCGCTGCCCGGCCGGCTGGCGTGCCGGTCCGCATGAGGACCAGCCATGGCGCTCCGCGACGAGCTCTCGACGATCGACGCACTCGGGCAGGCGGCGCTGGTCCGGGCGGGCGAGCTGACGGCCCTCGAGCTCGTCGACGCGGCCATCGAGCGGATTGAGCGCGTCAATCCGCGGCTCAACGCGGTGATCTCCACGCGGTTCGAGGACGCCCGCGCCGAGGCCGCGGCGCTGGGCCGCGACGGCCTCCCCGGTTCGCCCCTCGCAGGCGCGCCGTTCCTGCTCAAGGACCTCGGCGCGACGATCGCCGGCACGCCCCAGTGGGAGGGTTCGCGCGCCGCCGCGGGCCGCGTGTCCGCCGCCGACACGGAGCTGGGGCGGCGGTTCCGGGCGGCCGGCCTGGTCATCCTGGGCAAGACGAACACGCCGGAGTTCGGCAACCACTCCACCGCCGAGCCGGAGTCGCAGGGCGCGTCCCGCAACCCGTGGGACCTCTCGCGCACCACCGGCGGCTCGTCGGGCGGCTCGGCCGCGGCCGTTGCGTCGGGCATGGTCCCGGCGGCGCACGGCAACGACGGCGCCGGCTCCATCCGCATCCCGTCCTCCTGCTGCGCGACGGTGGGCCTCAAGCCCACGCGCGGCCGCAACTCGTGGGCCCCGGATGGCGACGCGATGGCGGGCCTCGCAGTGGAGCATGCGCTCACGCGGTCCGTCCGCGACTCGGCCGCGATCCTCGACGCCACGGCCGGGCGCGTCCCCGGCGACCCGTATGCTGCCCCGCCGCCCGCCCGGCCGTTCCGCGAGGAGGTGGACGCCGAGCCGGGCCGGCTGCGCATCGCGTGGACCGCCACCCCGCCCATCGACGCCCGCGTGGATCCCGAGTGCGCCGCCGCCGCCCGCGCGACCGCCGAGCTGCTCGAGGCGCTGGGCCACCATGTCGAGGAGGCCTCGCCGGCGTTCGACGGCGAGGTGCTGATCGAGCCCCTCGCACGCGTCTGGGCCACGTCGAACCTGGTCGCGGTGCGCGCACTCGAGGCGGAGCGCGGTCGTCCGGTCTCCGACGACGAGCTCGAGATCACCACCCGCGAGCTGCGCGACTACGCGCTGCGCTTCGACTCGGCGGACCTCATCGACGCGCTCTCGCAGCTGGCGCGGATCAGCCGCCAGATCGGCGAGTTCTTCGAGCGCTACGACGCCTGGCTGACGCCGACCCTGGCCCGCCTGCCCGAGCCCCTCGGCGTCCTCAACCAGAGCCGCGGCGGCGCCGTCGAGTACTGGCGGTTCGACTGCCAGTTCAACCCCTGGAACCCCATCGCCAACGTGACCGGCCAGCCGGCGATCTCCTTGCCGCTGGCCTGGTCGGCGGGCAGCCTGCCCGTCGGCTCACTGCTCACCGGCCGCTACGCCGACGAGGCGACCCTGTTCCGCCTTGCCGGCCAGCTCGAGGCCGCCCAACCCTGGGCGCAGCAGCTGCCGCCCGTCCACGCCAGCACGGAGTCCTGATGGCCAAGCCGTTCCGCCTCTACGTCTGCAGCGACATCCACGCCTCGGAGCGAACGTGGCGCAAGTTCCTCAACGCGATGAAGGCGAACGTGTACAGGGTGGACGCCGCGGTCATCGCCGGCGACCTCACCGGCAAGGCCATCATCGCGGTGGTCAAGGGGGAGGAGGGCGGCGAGGTCTGGACGGCCACCGTCATGGGCCAGCGCCGGGTGGCGCGCACCGAGCAGGAGCTGACCGAGCTCGAACGCTCGATCGCCGACCTCGGCTACTACACGGTCCGCGTGACCGAGGCCGAGCGTGCCGCGATGGAGGCCGACCCCGCGCTCGTGAAGGCGGCGTTCCACGAGCGGATCTCGCACCGCCTCGAGGAGTGGATGAACCTCGCGGCCGAGCGCCTCGACGGGTCGGGCGTGCCCGTGTACCTGATGCCCGGCAATGACGACGAGTTCGAGATCGACGAGATCCTGGCTCGCTCGCCGTACTGCGAGAACGTCAACGAGCGGGTGGTGGACCTGACCCCCTGGCACCAGCTCGTGTCGATGGGCTGGTCGTCGCCCACGCCCTGGTCCACGCCCCGCGAGCTGCCCGAGGAGGAGTTCCTCGATCGGCTGTCGGGCTTGATGCGCGGCGTCCGGGATGCCCGCAAGACCATCATCATGACCCACGTCCCGCCGTACGACTCGGGCCTCGACACCGCGCCTCTGCTCTCGCCGGACCTGCGCCCCACCGCGTCGGCAGGCGACCTGCTGCGCGGGCCGGTGGGCTCGAAGGGGGTGCGGTCGGTCATCGAGCAGGTCAAGCCCGTGCTGGGGGTCCACGGCCACATCCACGAGTCCGGGGGCGAGCGCAAGGTCGGCAGCACCCTGTGCGTCAACGCGGGCTCCGAGTCGTCCATGGGCATCCTGCGCGGCTTCCTGATCGACCTGAGCGAGAAGGGCGTCGAGCGGTCGCTGCGGGTCGAGGGCTGACGCTGAGCGCACCCGGGGTGCAGCGGCAGCGCGCAGCGGCCCGGCGCCCTCCCCTCGAATGGCGGAATGCGCCTACGGTGCGATCGTGGCCGGCGGCTTGAGCTGATACTCGGTTGGCAGCTGGGGACTGGCGGACGGCGACGGCACCGCCGACGGCGACGGCGACTTGAACAGGTACTCGTACTCCGGCCCGTTGTGGCAGATCCAGCAGTTGCCGCCCCGGTTGGCCATGTCGGACGGCAGCGGCGCGTGCTGGCTCGGGTTGTGACACGTGGTGCACGCCTCGCCGGTCATGTGCTCGGGCCGCATCGGCATCTGGCTCATCGAGGTGAGCTTGGGGTTCTCCTGGTGGCAGATCAGGCACTCGTTCGCATGCAGGCTCGAGTGGCCGGGCGCCGTCTTCACGAGGCCCGTCGGGTTGTGGCACGCGGTGCAGTCCGCGAACCCCTTCAGCGGGTGGCCGAGGTACGGGATCGGCTTCACGCCGACGCCATCGGAGGCCACGGTGTGGCACGCCATGCAGTCGGCGCCGTCGGGGATCGCGATGCCGATCGGCGACAACCCCATGGCGGAGGTGGCGGCTGCCGACGGGGTGGGTGAGCGGGTAGCGGCGCTGCCTGTCCCGGCGCTCGCTGGTGGGGCCGCCGCCGACGACGTCCGGAGCACGTCGGGGAGGACCACGGTCGCGACGAACCCGCCCGCCACGAGGATGCCGACGAGGAGCACGAGGAACGCCACCGGGAAGGCGAGGCTGGCGATCGTGCGCCGCATCAAGGAGCCTCCCCGCCGTCGGTCGAGGAGGCCGGGGGCGCCGGTTCGTCGGGTTCGGCAGGCAGCTCGACCGCAGCCTCGGCCTCCGCCTGCGCGAGGCTGGCGGCCTCGGCGGCCGGAGCCTCGGCGGACGGAGCGGCGACCGTAGCCTCGGCGGCCGGAGCGGCGGCCTCGGCGGCCGGAGCCTCGGCGGCCGGCGCGGCGATCGCCGTCGCGGGCGCCGGAGCCGCAGCGCCGGCCGGCGTCGCCGCTGCCGTTGGTTCGTGGTCATCGCCACGGTGCCGCAGCCACGGCCACGGCCAGAACACGTGCACGTCGCTGTCGCCCATCGGCAGGTACCGCTCCACCAGCGAGTACACCATCGCCATGAACGCTGCGGCGCCGAGGAGGATGCCGATCTCGACCAGCGACGGCGAGTACTCCGCGTATGGGTGGGCCACGGTGCCAGCCATCGCGGTGCGCGGCACGAGCTCGCCCGCCACCACGAACAGGCTCCGGTCGATGAAGACGCCCGCCAGGGAGAGGAATCCCGCCAGCCCGGTGAACGTCGGCGTGCGGAACCGCGGCAGGGCGAGGATGGCCAGCGGGACGACGATGCCGGCGACCACGCGCCCGCCCCAGAAGGCCGGCGCCAGCGGCCCCGCGACCAGCGCCACCGTGGACGGCCGGAAGTCCGGCACCTCGCTCACCATGCCGTCGATGACCTGGCGGGCAAGGAGTGCCGACACCACGATGAGGCCGCCCGCCAGCAGCAGCCGCACCGAGCCCAGCGCGACCCCGGACGCGCGCCAGGCGTCGAGCTTGAACCGGTCCACCGCCCAGAAGACGATGCCCAGCAGGGAGACGCCGCCCACGAACGCCGAGGCGACCATCAGGACGGGCGTGAAGATGCCGGACCAGTACGGCTTGGCGCCGAGGACCCCGAACACCGCGCCGAGCGTGGTCGGGGCGCACACGCCGATGACCGCCGCGGTGGTGCAGGCGTACTTGTGGATGGTGGGGTGCGCGGTGAACAGCGTCCACACCTCGATGACCAGGACCACGAGGTACCCGCCGTAGAACACGCCCATCCACCACATCGGCGAGGTGGGGGCGATCACCAGCACCGCCCCGAAGACCATCCGGATCGGGTAGTGCAGCTCGAGCGCGATGATCCCGAACGCGGTGGTCAGCGACAGGAGGGCCAGGATCGCGTGGCGCTTCTCCAGCGGCAGGAACCGCTCGATCCCGAACACCGTGCCCAGCGATGAGGCGAGGCACAGGCCGCTGGTCATGATCGCGAAGAACACGTAGCCCACGATGAGCATGCCCCACTCGAACGAGGGGGACGTGCCCATCACCTCCCAGCCGGGCGGCAGGGCGAGCAGCGCTGAGACGGCGCCGATGGCCAGCCCGGCCGAGAGGAGCGCGTACCAGGCGCGCGTCGCGGTCGACATCGAGCTGATCTCGCGCACAACGGCGCTGCGCATGGCCGCGGGGGTGGCCGGCACGGCCACCTTGCCCAGGTAGAGCGTGCTGCCGACGACCTGCATCGCTCAGGCCTCCCCGAGGACGGGGCCCAGGTACAGCACGCGGGGCGACGTGCCATATTCGGGGTGGAGGGGCTTGGCGCCCGCGGCCAGCGCGGCGGTGCCGATGTCGTCGTTCGGGTCGTTCGCGTCGCCGAAGCGGCGGGCGCCCACCGGGCAGATCTCGACGCAGGCGGGGTTCTGGCCGTTGTTGATGCGCTGGTAGCACCAGGTGCACTTGTCGGCGACGCCCGGCATGCTGGCCGGGGTGTCTTCGTCAGCCGGGGTGATGTAGCGCGCGCCGTACGGGCACGAGACGACGCAGAAGCCGCAGCCGATGCACCGGCGGGCGTCGACGAGGATGATCCCGTCCTCGGTCTTGTAGGTGGCGCTCACCGGGCAGACCGACGTGCACGGGCTGTCGGCGCACTGCATGCACAGGCGCGGCGCGAAGAACGCCGACGCGACTGTCTTCCCCGCCGCGCCCGGGGCCGTGGACTCGGCAGGGAACCCGTTGATGCCCGCGTCGGGAGCGTCCACGTACAGGCTGCCGTCGGTCGTCCTGACGTGCCGCTCCACCCAGGTGCGGGTGAACTCCGACGACTCGGGGACGTGGTTCTCCTCCTTGCACGCCACCACGCACAGCCCGCAGCCGATGCACCTGCCCGTGTCCACCACGAAGGTCCACGCCTTCGACTTCGGGTCGTAGTCGGGGACCAGCGGCGAGACGGCGTCCTCGGCGCTGATGAACACGGGGAACAGCTGCCCGAGCACGGCGGCCCCGGCGACGCCGCCCGCGAGCGAGAGGCCGAAGCCGAGGAAGGCACGCCGCGTGAGCGACGCCTGCTCGACCTCGCTCGCGACCTCCGCCAAGGGGGCGACGACGGCCTCGTCGGGCGCGGCGTCCGCCCCAGGGGTCTCGGTGGCGGCTGGGCCCGGGGCGACGGCGGGATCGAGCGGATCGGTCACGGGGCCGCCTCGCTCGGGTTCGGCCGGCCGAACGTCGACGGCACCGGACTCGCCGGCGGGGCGCTGACGCCGGGGAGCGTGAGCTGCTCGGGGCCGCGTCCCGCCTGGTGGCACTGGAGGCACTCCTGATCGGTGAGCAGGCCAGAGGGATGCCGCTCATTGCGTGCCTTGAAGCCGTCCGGACCGTGGCACGTCAGGCATGGCGGCAGGTTCGCCAGCGGATGGGAGACCACCGGCGGGTGCTGCGCGAGCGTCGCGTGCGGGTCGTGGCACTGGAGGCACTGGCCCACGTAGTGGTTGG
The DNA here is from genome assembly GCA_021812735.1 of Chloroflexota bacterium. The sequence goes on from JAKAMV010000014.1 coordinate 29,371, forward strand.
CCGGGACGATCGTCTTGAAGCCGGCCGGCCGCCCCTCCGCCGCAGCGTGGCAGCGGATGCACACCTCGTCGGTGGGGACTTTGATCATCACGTCTGCCTTGGATGCGCTGTCGCCCGCCTCCACGTGCGCCAGCAGGGCGCCGTGGCAGCTCTGGCAGCCGATCTCGGCGTGGGCGTTGCTGGCCAGCCGGCTGGCCTCGGTGATGTGGCACCTGACGCATGCGGAGGAGTCGGCGAAGGACATCGGCAGGGTCGCCCACTGCTTCGCGTTGCTGTCGCGGTGGAGCGCGAAGTCGAGGTACGGGTCCCAGGCCATCGCGGCGCCCGCGAAGATGGCGACGGCGAGGACGGCGGCGCCGCCCAGGATGGCGACGGCGGCGATCAGCCGTCCACGGCGCGTGCGGGGGCGGGCGGACGCCCAGAAGCTGCGGATCTTGGTTCTCACAGGGCAGAAGGGTTCAAGAGGCCGCGCCGGACCGTGTACCGCAGGAGGTCGACCCGGTCGTGCAGGCCGAGCTTGTCCATGAGGTTGGCGCGCGTGTAGTGGACGGTCTGCTCGGACAGGTGCAGCGACCGCGCGATGTCGCGATTGGTGTGCCCGACCGCAGCCAGGAGCAGGATCTGGCGTTCTCGGTCGGTGAGCTGCTCGTACGGGTCGTCCGCGGCCGCCGGCGTGCGGCGGACGTAGGTGTCCACCATCCGGGTCACGATCGCGGGGCTCACGTATGCGTGGCCCCCGGCCACGGCGCGGACGGCCGCGACGACGTCGTCGGCCAGCGCCTCGCGGGTCAGGAGGCCGTTGGCGCCGGCTTTGAGGGCGATGGCAAACTGCTCGTTCGCGCACCGGCAGTCGAGGGCGATGATCTTGGCGCCCGGCGCCACTGACCGGACCTGGTCGATCGGCTCGGCGGCGCCGGCGCCCGCGGTCGAGAGCACCTCGTACTCCAGGATCACCACGTCGGGGTTCGCGGCCCGGGCCTGGGCGAGGACGGCGTCGCGGCTCGTCGCCTCGACCACGACCGCCATGTCGTGCTCCCGGTCGATGACCGCGCGGAAGGCGGCGCTCAGCATCGGGAAGTCGACGATCGCCAGCATCACGCCGATGCGGTCAGCGTCTCGGGACGCGCCGAGGGCGTGCTCATGGGGGGCCGTCATCTGACAGCATCCCCACGGGGCTCGCCTCGGCCCTCGACCACCATCTCCCTCTCCCGCACGTCGGTCGATCCTGATCCCACGTCCGTCATGCTCGACTGACGGGGTCCTGCTCCGTCAGACACCGCCGGCCGGACTTCCAAGGCCCGCCCGGCCCGAACACGGGCAACACGGATCGTCCCGGGCAACGCGCGTCGCCGCACTGCCTCACCCGCGTTGCAGTGGCCCGCACACGCGTGGGGGCTGGCGGGCGCGTGCACGATCTGGCGATTGGCCGTTATCCTTCGCCCATGACGACCCGCCCCCGCCGCCCCGTCCGCGGCGCCTGTTGCTCCTGTCCCCGGCGAGTGCCGGACGGGAGCATGGTCTCGGTCGCCCGCTAGACCGCCGCTGCTCCGCCGGCCTCGCGAGCCCCCTCGCGTCGTGCGGTGCGCCCCGACCGCCGGCGTGTCCCGTTCCGTGGCGCCGCTGCGCGGAGGCCCCATGTCCGCGTCCAGTCCGACCCAACGCCACTCATCCTGCTGACCCGGGAGAGGCCATGCCCACCTCCATCGACCACGACCGAGACCACGCGTTCGCCAGGATCCTCGCCGGCGACCGCGCGGCGCACGGCCGCATCTATCCCCTCAAGCGCGATGTCGCGGCATTCGCCGACGCCCTGCTCGGAATCCTGTTCCCGCAGCTCTCCGACGATGCCCTCGCCACGCCCGACGACCTCGCGGCGCGGCTGGTGCTCGTGCGGCGCGACCTGCGGCGGCTGGTGGAGCCGCTGACCGACGCGCCGACCGCCGACCAGGTCATCGCGGCGTTCGCCGACGCCATGCCGCGGGTCCACGCGGCGCTGCTCGAGGACGGCGAGGCGATCCTGGCCGGGGACCCGGCCGCCGAGTCGCTCGACGAGGTGGTCGCGGCGTACCCTGGCTTCCTGGCCATCGCCATCCACCGCGTCGCCCACGAGCTCTACGTGCTGGACGTGCCGATCCTGCCGCGCCTGCTCGCCGAGGTCGCCCACACCCGCACCGGCATCGACATCCACCCGGGCGCCACGGTCGGCCGGGGCTTCTGCATCGACCACGGGACCGGCGTCGTGGTCGGCGAGACCGCGGTCATCGGCAACAGTGTCAAGCTCTACCAGGGCGTCACCCTCGGTGCGCTCTCGGTGGTCAAGGAGCTGGCGGGCCACAAGCGCCACCCCACCATCGGCGACCGCGTGGTGATCTACGCGAACGCCACCGTCCTCGGCGGCGACACCGTCGTCGGCAGCGACAGCATCGTCGGCGGCAACGTGTTCATCACGAGCTCGATCGCCCCCGGCTCCGTCCTCTACCAGACCAGCCGCTCCCGCGTCCGCCGCACGGACGAGGGCTTCGACGGCATCGACTTCGTCATCTAGCGCCCAAGCCAGCGCCCACCTGCCAGCGTCCCACCCAAGGAGGGAACCCGACATGCCCGTCAACAGCGTCCTCGAGCTCATCGGCAGCACCCCGCACCTGCGCATCAACAAGCTCTTCGACCCGCGCGTGACCGTCTGGTCCAAGCTGGAGCGGGCGAACCCGGGCGGCTCGGTCAAGGACCGCATCGGCCTCGCCATGATCGAGGACGCCGAGCAGCACGGCATCATCTCCCCGGGCAAGACCACGGTCATCGAGCCGACGTCTGGCAACACCGGCATCGGCCTCGCCCTCGTGTGCGCCGTCAAGGGCTACCGCCTGATCCTGACCATGCCGGAATCGATGTCGATCGAGCGGCGCAAGCTGCTGGTGGCCTACGGCGCCGAGCTGGACCTCACCCCGCGCGAGCTGGGCATGAAGGGCGCCATCGCGCGCGCCAATGAGCTCGCGGCCGAGACCCCGGACTCGTGGATCCCGATGCAGTTCGACAACCCGGCCAACCCGGCCGTCCACCGCGCCACCACCGCCGAGGAGATCGCCCGGGACTTCCCGGACGGGCTCGACTACCTGGTCACCGGCGTGGGCACGGGCGGCCACATCACGGGCGTGGCGGAGGCCCTCAAGCCGCGCTGGCCGGGGCTCAAGGTGTACGCGGTGGAGCCCACGGCCTCAGCGGTCCTCTCGGGCGGAGCCCCCGGGCCGCACCCGATCCAGGGCATCGGCGCCGGGTTCATCCCGGGCGTCATGAAGACCGACCTCCTCGACGGCGTCCTGCAGGTGGATGCGGCCGACTCGATGGACTACGCCCGCCGGGCCGCCAAGGAGGAGGGTCTGCTGATCGGCATCTCCTCGGGAGCGGCGCTGGCCGCCGTGGCGCAGCTGATCCCGTCGGTCCCCGACGGCTCGCGGATCCTGACGTTCAGCTACGACACCGGCGAGCGGTACCTCTCGGTGGAGGCGCTGTGGGCCACGCCCAGCGAGTAGCGTGACCGCCTGGGCGCAAGGGAAGGCCGGCGGCACGCCGCCGGCCTTCTGGCTGCGCGGGGTCGGCGGCCCGCCGGCCCGGGGTGAGGCGGGGTCAGCCGAACCAGGTCCGGGCCTCGACTTCGGTGACGTCGGGCATCGTGAGGATGCCGACGATTGCCTCGAACGGGAGGTTCGACCGACGGCCCACGAGGGCCGCAACGCGATACGGGTCGCCGCCGCAACGGCGGAGGGCCGTCGGGTCGAGGCGTGGCCAGACGAGGAGCGCGCGCCGGCGGATCGTCTCGCCGGCGTCTTCGGGCTCGGTCATTTCGTACCTCCACGGCCCATGCTGCGCGCCGAGTGTTGCCGTCGCGCAACCCCCGGGTGAAGATCCGGATACCTTGGCGATTCTGGGTGCGTTCTCATCTTCAGCGGTGGCCGCCGCATCGGGCGCGATTCCGCCGCGCGGCGCAGGATGTGCCCATGCGCTTGGGCAATACGCTGGCTCGGGGGCTGCTGGCGGGGGCACTGCTCGCATCGGCGCCGGTGTTGGCCGCCCCGGCCGCCGGTGCGGCGATCGCTGACGGCACGGCGTCGCCGGTCGTCGCGCCCGCTGCGTCCGCCCTCGCCCCGTGGCACGGCGGCATCGACCTCTACCGCACCGGCACCTTCACCACCCAGCGGACCTGGCTGTGGTGCACGGCCGCGGACATCCAGACCACCCGCAACATCGTGCTGGGCCAGCACGACCACTCCTACGCAGGCCAGGCGCGGTACTTCGACTGGATGCGCGCCCACAACCGGTACCGGCTGCCGCTGTCCGCCGGGGTGGACGCCCAGGGCTGGACGGCCGGGTTCCAGCACTTCGTGGACGCCCGGTACCGGCTGGACGCCAGCTCGTCCTTCGATGCCGCGCTGCGGTCGTCCGTCGCCAACCTGCGGCGGACGAGCCTCCCGGTGGGGATCGCCGTGGACCACGGCAACCACGCCTGGCTGCTCACCGGCTTCACCGCCACCGCGGACCCGGCGGTGACGTCGAGCTTCACGGTGACCAGCGTGCGCGTCGTCGGCCCGCTGTACGGGCTCCAGTCCAAGAACGGCTACGACATGGCGCCCGACACGCGCCTCACGCCCGCCCAGCTCCGGCGCTTCTTCACGCCCTGGCGCTACACGCCGACCCGCATGGTGTGGGAC
>JAKAMV010000485.1 GCA_021812735.1 Chloroflexota bacterium
CGTCCACACCGACTACCCGCTCGCCGCGCTCGGCGAGGAGCTGGGCCTGATGGGCCTGCTCGCGATCTTCGGGCTGTACCTGGTGATCGTCGAGCGCGGGCTGCGGATCGCGGCAGCCGCCCAGGACGAGTTCCGGGCGCTGCTCGCGGCCGGGCTCTCGCTGGTGATCGGGATCCAGGCGTTCATCATCGCGGCCGGTAACCTCAAGCTGGTCCCGCTGACGGGGATCACGCTGCCGTTCATCTCGTACGGCGGGTCGTCGCTGCTCGCCAACGCCATCGCCGTGGGCTTGCTGCTGGCGCTCTCCGACCGTGGGGCCGTGCCGCCGCCACCGCCGCGACGCCGGCGCTGGCACGGGCTCTTCCGACGGGGAACGGTGCGATGAGCGGCGAGCCGCCGACGCCGCGCGAGCCCCGGCACGAGGGTGCGGACCAGGCCCCGGGTCAACAGCGGCAGCGGGTGTCCGACGAGGCGGACGACGCCAACGAGGCGGACGACGCCAACGAGGCCGACCTGGCCGACCACGCCCGACTGGACCCTCCAGAGACCTCGGGCCGGTCGGCGACACCGCGCTCCTCGGCCCGCGGCGCCCAGCCCATCGGCAACAACGTCGTCCGCACCGGCCTCGCGCTGGTGCTCGCGTTCGCGGTCCTCGCCGCCGGCGCCGGCTGGTGGCAGGTGGTTGACGCCCAGCGGCTCTCGACTCGGCCGGACAACCCCTCGGTCATCGCCGCGGCCCGGCGCACGCTCCGGGGGCCCATCGTGGACCGCAACGGCAACTGGCTGGCGCGGAGTGTCCGGGACAAGAATGGCGAGGCGCAGCGGCAGTATCGCGACGCCACCGTGAGCGACGTGGTGGGGTACGCGTCCAGCCTGTTCGGCACCGCCGGCCTCGAGCGCGCGTACAACGCGCAGCTGCTCGGGCTCACGACGGGGGACCCGCTGGCGGGGCTCACGGGCAAGCTGTTCCCGAATCGGCAGCAGGTGCTGGGGCTCCAGCTGGCGCTCGACCTGCGGCTCCAGCGCGCGGCGGTCGCGGGCCTCGGGAGCGACAGGGGTGCCGTCGTCATGCTCGACCCGGCGACGGGCGAGGTGCTCGCGCTCGCGTCCACCCCCACGTTCAACGCCTCCGCGATCGCCAATCCGGCGACCGCGACCGCCACCATGACCGCGCTCCAGGCGAACAAGGACCTGCCGCTGCTGCCGCGGGCGACCCTGGGCCAGTACGTGCCCGGGTCCGTGCTCAAGATCCTCACGGCCATCGCCGGGCTCGACAGCGGGGCGATCACCCCGTCCACCACGTACCCGCAGCAGCCGGCGGCCGAGAAGACGGGGCTGCTCGTCGACGGGTTCCGGATCAAGGACGGCCACCACCCGGAGACCGACGGCCGCGCGCTCGACCTCTACGGCGCCACGGAAGTCAGCTGCAACATCTGGTACGCCCTGACCGGCCTCAGAATCGGTGGTGAGCGGTTCGTGTCGGAGGCGGCGAAGGTGGGCTTCGGCCAGCCGATCCCGTTCGACCTGCCCACCTCGCCCAGCCGCCTGACGAACGGGCAGGGCAGCGCGCCCGGCGGGTTCGCGGACGACGCCGAGCTGGCGTCTGCGGCGTTCGGCCAGGGCGAGGCGGTCGTCACGCCGCTCCAGATGGCGCTCGTGGCGAGCGTCATCGCCGATGACGGCTGGCTGATGAAGCCCCACCTCGTGACCGCGCTCACCGGGTCCTCGCCCGGAGCGCGGACCATCGCCCCGGACACGTGGCGGCGCGTGCTGTCGTCCGAGGACGCGGGGGCGATCAAGACCGCGATGGAGCAGGCCGTCGAGGGCAGCCTCGGTCGGCTGTTCACGACGGGAGCCGCCGTGCCCGGGATCCCCACGGCGGGCAAGTCGGGCACTGCCCAGCTGGGCGGGACGGGCGAGCCCAACTCGTGGTTCATCGGGTTCGCGCCGGTTGACCACCCGAAGGTCGTAATCGCGGTCATCGTGGAGCAGGGCGGCCGGGGCGGGGAGCGGGCGGCGCCGCTGGCCGGGAACCTGCTCAGCCAGTACTTCTCGCTCTACGGGCGACCGTAGGGGCACCGACCGCAGGCGCGGGCCAAGGCGCCCCTGTAGGCTGCGCGGATGGACCCCCTGCCCAACCCGCCGCCCGACCCTGACCGCCCAGCCGCCACGCCTCGCCGGCCCCTGCTCGAGCGGGTGGGCCTGGCGGCGGTCGCGCTCGTCATGGCCGGCCTGTTCGGGGCCGTCGCGGCGGCGTCCTTCGCGGGCGGCGAGGCCTTCCTGGGCACCATGGCCGGGATCGGCTGCCTGATGGTGCTGTGGGTCGGGGCGATGACCCTGTTCCGGGGCTGAGCGGGCCGGCCGGGGGAGTCGCATGGAACACCGATCGAAGGCGCGACGTCGTCACTCGCGTCGCACGCGCAACGTCGGAGGACCGCCCGCAGAACCGGTTTGCGCCGCGCGCCGTACACTCGCCCCAGTGACGCGGCGTCGTCCTCCGTTCCCGTGGACCGGCGCCCGGGCAGGGGGATGGATCGGGCCAACGCTCGGCCCGAGCGGGACCAGGCAGCATCGCCGCCACCACGACGGGAGTCAGATGGGCAGCATCGCAACCATCGGTGACAGGGTCCTTGAGAATGTCGAGCGGGTCATCGTGGGCAAGCACCAGGAAGTGCGACTCGCACTGGTCGCGCTCCTGTGCCGCGGCCACCTCCTGATCGAGGACGTGCCGGGCACCGGCAAGACCGTGCTGGCCAAGTCGATCGCCCGGAGCCTGGGCTGCACCTTCCGCCGGATCCAGTTCACGCCGGACCTGCTGCCGTCCGACGTGACCGGCCTCTCGATCTACAACCAGAAGACGCAGGAGTTCGAGTTCCGGCCGGGGCCGATCATGAGCCAGGTCGTGCTCGCGGACGAGATCAATCGCGCGACGCCCAAGACGCAGAGCGCGCTGCTCGAATGCATGGACGAGCGGCAGGCCACGATCGACGGCGTCACCCACCAGATGCCCGACCCGTTCCTCGTCATCGCGACCCAGAACCCCATCGAGTACGAGGGCACGTTCGCGCTCCCCGAGGCTCAGCTCGACCGGTTCATGCTCCGGATCCGGCTGGGCTACCCCGCGCTCGCAGACGAGATCAGAGTCCTCGACGACCAGAAGGTCACCCACCCGCTCGACGACCTCGAGGAGGTCTGCACAGGCGACGAGCTCCGCGGGCTCCAGGCGTCCATCCGCGACATCTACGTCGACCCCGCGGTCGCCAGCTACATCGTGCGGCTCGTCGCGTCCACGCGCGCCCACCCGGACGTCTATCTGGGCGCCAGTCCGCGCGGCTCGATCTCGCTCTACCGCGCCTCGCAGGCCCTGGCCGGCCTGCTGGGCCGCGACTACGTGATCCCCGACGACGTCAAGGCGCTGGCCGAGCCCGCCCTCGCGCACCGCGTGATCATCAAGACTGCGAGCACGATCCACGACGTCTCCTCGGCGCACGTCGTCCGGGAACTGCTCGATTCGACCCCCATCGAGTCGGCCCGCCGAAGCGTCGGGGGTCCCCGCGAGACCAGCCCGAGCTCGGTCGCCGACTAGGGCGGGGAAGGCGCGACGATGGTTCGTCGGCTGCAGCTCCTCGGCCTCGCCATCGTGCTCGCGGTCGCGGCGTTCTCGACCGGGTACTCGTTCCTGTTCTTCCTCGTCTACCTCGGGCTGATCATCGGGGGCGGCAGCTACATCGTGACCCGGATGGGCCTGGCCGACCTCGAGGCTGGGTACGCCGTGAGCCAGCTCACCGGCCACGTCGGCGACCGGCTGCGGATCACCTACACCGTCCGCAACACAGGCCGGCTGCCGAAGCCCTGGCTCGAGGTGCACAACCCGACCTCGCTGCCTGGCGGGCTGCCGGGGCGGGCGCTGTCGCTGGGTGGCCGCGCCGAGCGCTCGTGGATGGTCCGGACGGCGCTTGCCCAGCGCGGGCACTTCCGCATCGACCCGCTACAGGTCCGCACCGGGGACCCGTTCGGCTTCTTCGAGGCGTCGGCGGGCGTGGGCCACGGCATCACGCTCGTGGTGTACCCGCGCATCGACGCGCTGCCGTTCTGGCGCCTGCCGCCGGCCAGCATCGAGGGCGCCAACGCCTCGCCGGAGCGGACGCTGCAGACGACGCCGCTGGCCACGACCGTCCGCCCGTATGCGCCCGGCGACGCGATGAACCGCATCGCCTGGCGAACCACCGCGCGCAGTGGCGAGATCTTCGTCAAGGAGTTCGAGCTCGAGCAGACCACCGACGTCTGGCTGATCCTGGACCTCGACGACGAGCTTGAGCTCGGCGAGGGCGAGTCCTCGACCACCGAGGTGGCGGTGCGCGCCGCCGCCTCGATCGCGGACAAGGCGATCCGCGAGAATCGTTCCGTGGGGCTGACCGCGAGCGGCCACCGGACCACCGTGATCCCCGCGGACCGGGGCGCCCGCCAGCGGCTGAAGATCCTCCAGCTCCTCGCGGCCGTCGAGGCCGACGGCAGCACCCCCCTCGACGAGGTGCTCGTGACCGGCCTTACGCGGCTGCGCCGGGGCATGACGGCCGTCGTGATCACGGCCACCCAGGACCCGTCGTTCGTGCGGCCGCTGGCGTCGCTCCGTTCACGCGGCGTGGGCGTGGTGGTCATCTCGCTCGACCAGTCCCAGTTCGAACCCGCGCGGGACGGTGATGCCGCCGAGGCCGTGCGCCAGCGGTCCAGGGCGCTGCGCCACACCCTGGCCGAGTTCGAGATCCCGACCTACGTCATCGGCCCGGTGCGCCGTCTCGGGGAGGTGCTCGTGGCATGACGGGCGCCCACGAAGCCGACCCCCGCTGGCCCGATGGCGCCACCGGCGAGCGCAGCTGGAGGCCCGAGGAGGGCTGGTCGGTCGTCGCCCTGGTCGCGATCCTGGGGCTGATCGTCGCCACGGCCATCGACGAGCCTGCCTGGGTCAACGGGCGCGGCGCGCTCACCGACTGCCTCGCGGAGATCGCGCTTCTCGGCACCCTGGCCGGGTTCGCCGGGCCGAAGCTCGGCTGGGGCCGGTGGACCACGCACATCATCGGCGCGTTGTTCGCCGGACTGTTGACGCCGATCATCGCCGGCTGGGCGGTGATGCCGGGGATCTCACCCGCCCAGGCGTTCCACGTCACCGCCGATGGCGTGCTGGAGGCCTACCTCGACCTCACCGTTCGCCACCTCGTGTTCACCACCCAGGAGGTCCACTACATCCTGGTGCTGGGGGGCCTGGTGTGGGGGACCATGCAGTTCGGCTCCTACGCCGTCTTCGGCCACCGCCGCCCACTCTCGGCCGTGGTTGTGGTGGGGCTCGTGCTGCTGGCGAACATGGCGCTCACGAACCGCGACCAGTTCGGCTGGCTGGTGCTGTACGCCGCCGTCTCGCTGTTCCTGCTCGTCCAGATGCACGCATTCGGGGAGCGGCTGACCTGGGCCCGGCGACGGATCGGCGACCCCGGGTCCGTCGCCCTTCTGTACCTGCGCGGCGGCAGCGTGTTCATCATCGCCGCCATGCTGGGCTCGCTCATCCTGACCCAGCGCGCAGCCTCGAGCCCGCTCGCGGGCGCGTGGGGCGGGCTCCAGTCCCAGCTCGTCCAGATCGGCGGGCAGGTGGGCCGCCTGTTCCCCACCGGTGGCGACCTCCGGGGCGGCGCCGGCGTCTCCTTCGGCTCCTCGGCGCGCATCTCGGCCCAGTGGTTCAGCGACGACGGCGTCGCGTTCACGGCCACCGTGCCTGCCTCGGCCGCGGGCATCCCGTGGCGGGCCGCGACCTACGACCAGTTCGCGCTCGGCGGCTGGGTGCAGTCCAACGCCCGGACGGCCACCGTGCCCGCCGACGCATCGCTGCTGCTCGGCTCACCGGAGGTCCCGGCCCCGAGCCTGTACACCAAGCTCAAGGTCACGGTCCAGCCGGTCGGCTACCACGACACGCGGCTCCTGACGCCGGGCCTGGCGGCGACGGTGGACCAGCCGTCCACGCTCGCGATCATGGGCATCGAGGGCTGGTTCGCCTTCGACGACGTCCCGGCCGACATCACCTACACAGCCACCTCACTGGTGCCGATCGTCGCGGGCGAGACGGGGATCACGAAGAACAAGCTCCGTGCCGCCTCCACGGCGTACCCCGCGGACGTCAGGGCGGAGTACACGCAGATCCCCACGGGCGCGATGGGCCCGTACGCCGAGGCGCTGCTCAGGACAGTGCTTGCGAAGTCGCCGAGCAAGAACCCCTACGACTTGGCGGACACCATCGAGCAGTACCTGCGGACGGGGCCGTTCAAGTACACGACCGACGTCCGGAACGTCAACTGCCAGAACGCGAGCGCGGTGGAGTGCTTCGCGCAGTACCGAGAGGGCTACTGCCTGCACTACGCGTCCACGATGGCGATCCTGCTCCGGGCCGCGAACCCATCGAACCCCATCCCGACGCGACTGGTGCAGGGGTTCCTGCCGTCTGACATCGTCGGCGGGCAGGAGACCGTGCAGAACCGCCAGGCCCACGCATGGGTCGAGGTGTTCTTCCCGGGGTACGGGTGGATGCCCTTCGACCCGACGGGCGGCGGCGTGGGCCGGCCGGCGCGGATCCAGGAGGGGGCGCCCGTGCCGTCGGCCGCACCCGTCCCGAGCATCGACGAGGGACCGGTCAAGCCCGCCCAGATGCCCCGGGTCTACACCCCCGGCGACACCTCGGGCGGGACGCTGACGCCCACGGCGCGGCCGGCCGACCGAACGCTGGCGGTGCTGCTCGGCGGGCTGCTCCTGCTGGGCATCGGGTCGCTGATCGTGGTGGCGTGGTGGCGGGGGCCGCGGGGCGAGGTGAACTCCGAGACCGCCTGGTCGGCGGTGTCGAGGGCGGCGTCGCGGTTCGGCTTCGGGCAGCGGCCCACGGAGACCGTGTACGAGTACGCGACGTCCCTGGGCGAGCTCGTCCCGGTGGCCAGGCCCGACCTCCGGACCGTGGCCGAGGCGAAGGTCGAGACGACGTACGCCCGGGCCGAGCTGCCGCCGGAGCGCCAGCAGGCCGTGGCCGCGGCGATGCGACGCCTCCGGCTGTCGCTGACCCGGCTGCTGTTCGCGCGGATGGGGCGCCGGCGCCGGCGTCGCCGCTGAGAGTGCCAGCGGGCGCCCGCCGCTCCGCAAGCTGCGCTTCCGGCTGGGAGGTGACCTAGAGGGCACCGCTCCGCGACCGGCGCTCGGTGATCTCGCGCTCCAGCTCGTCCTCGATGGGCGCGAGGTGCCCGGTCCAGTTGTGGGCCCGGAGGACCGCGCGCCCGCCGCGGAACTCCACCACGGAGATCCCGGTCAGCCCCATCGAGAACGACCAGAACTTGGCGAGCGGCAGGTCGAACAGCGCGAGCATGACCACCTTGAACACGCCGTCGTGGGCCACCAGGACGGACCACGGCTGGGCCGCGGCCTGCGCCGCCCCGCTGTAGCCGTGGACCTGCGGCCGGTCGGTTGTGCCGCGCGGGTAGTCGCGCCCCAGCTCGTCGAGCACGCGCGCCA
>JAKAMV010000486.1 GCA_021812735.1 Chloroflexota bacterium
GACTCAGTCGGAGGCAAGTGATGGAAATGGATCCGGTCTCCAGGGCTCGCGAACGCGGGCTGGTGATCCTGCGGGTGGTGCTCGGCCTCGGGTTCCTGTACGCGGGACTCGAGAAGCTGCTCGACTTCAGCGGGACGGGGCCGTTCTCCGCCGCGGGCTTCCTGGCCCACGCGACGGCGGGCACCGTCCCCAACATGGTCGGCCACGACGCGGCGACGATGGTCCACAACCCCACCCACCAGCTGTGGGTGGACCTGGCGGCGAACGCGACCGCGGTGGGGATCATCAACGTCCTCGTGGTCTCGGGCGAGATCGCGATCGGAGCGGCGCTGATCCTGGGCATCGCCACCCGCCTGGCGGGCTCGCTGGGCGCGCTGATGATGTTCCTCTTCTGGCTCGCCAACTGGAGCTTCGCCAACGGGATCATCAACGAGCAGTTCGTGTACGGCCTGCTCGCCGGCGTGGTCGCCTATGCGTCCGCCGGCCGCGCGTTCGGGATCGACGCGGTCCTCGAGAAGACCGAGCTCGTCAGGCGAGCGCCCGCGCTGAGGCTCGTCCTCGGCTGACCCGGGGCGCGTCCTCCCCTGACCGCCGGCGGCGCAAAGCGGCTGGCGGTCAGGGGCCACGCCGTTGACGGCCTGCGCAGGGCCGTCTGGTCGTTCCCGCCGGTCCTCCTGGCGGGTGTGACGGGGCGCAGGGTCGGCGCGGGTCTTGTTTGTCCAGCCGGCAGCGGCCGGAGGCGCCGAGCGTCAGGATCCGCTGAGGCGCTGCACGGCCTTCGCGCGGGCCGGCGCCCGCCGCGACACTGCCCTCGACCACGGGCAGCCGCCCCCCCGAGGCCGACGCAGGCCGGTTCCCGCGGGCTGTCGTGCTGCCGGCCACGACGAGCATCGCGGCCGCCCCGGGATCTTGGCGTGTGCTCAGCCGGGCCTCAGCCTGCGCTCAGGTCCCTGGATGACCATCGCGTCGGCCATCCCGGAGATCTACTACGGCGCTGTCGTTGACGACAAGGTGTCGTTGACGACAATGAAGCTCCCGAATGACTGGTAGAGGAGCGCAGGCAGGCCATGACGAGCGGTGTCTACGAAGCGGGAGGCCTGCTGCGCGCGAGCAGCGCGGCGGGCCTTGAGGACTTCCTCCGCCGGCAGCGCGGAGTCCTCGACGCCGACGCGAACCCCGTCTCGCAGACGGTCACGGTGCATTACGACGAGTCCGTCCTGTCCGGCGACGCGGTCCGCGGGCTGATCGAGCGCTTCGGCTGCTCGTGCGGTGGCGAGATGGTCCCCTGCCGCATCTGCCGGGACGAGCAGCCGGCCGTCATGGGCAGCGCCATTCCGGGCGGCCACGTCCACCCGCGCGCCGAGGAACGCGCAGGACACGCCATGGCCGGAATCGGGATGCCGGCTGCGTCGGCTGCCGATCACGCGGTGGCGATGCCGGCCGCCCCGTCGGCCGGTCACGCCGGCCACGCGATGGCGGGGCACGGCGAGGCGGCGGTCGGCGAGATGGCCCAGACGGCCCACGCGATGGGCCACGGCGCCGGGATGTCGATGGACGGCATGGTCCGCGACATGCGCAACCGCTTCCTCGTCGCGCTCATCCTTGCGTTCCCGGTTACCGCGTACTCGCCGCTGGCGACCGGTCTCGTGGGCGCGCCCCTGCCGACGCCGTTCGGGGTCGATCCCAAGCTGGTGATGTTCGTCTTCGCCACGCCAGCGGTCCTGTGGAGCGGCCAGATCTTCTTCGTCGGCGCGTGGCGGGCGCTTCGGAACCGGACCCTCGACATGTCGGTGCTGGTGGCGCTCTCGGTCGGCAGCGCCTACGTCTTCAGCCTGGCCGGCACGTTCCTCTACGCCGGCGACGTCTTCTACGAGGCCTCGATCGACCTGCTCGTGTTCGTCCTCCTCGGCCACTGGTTCGAGATGCGGGCCCGATCGGGGGCATCGAACGCCATCCGGGCGCTGCTCGACCTCGCGCCACCGAAGGCGACGGTCATCCGGGACGGCGAGCCGGTCGAGGTCCCGACCTCGGAGGTCGCGGTCGATGACGTCGTCCTCATCCGGCCGGGCGACAAGATCCCGGTCGACGGGATCGTGATGGACGGCGCCTCGAGCGTCGACGAGTCGATGCTCACCGGCGAGAGCGTGCCGGTCGAGAAGGCGGTCGGGGCGACCGTCACCGGCGCCTCGATCAACAAGACCGGCACGTTCCGGTTCCGTGCGACCAAGGTGGGCGCGGACACGGCGCTGGCCCAGATCGTCAAGCTCGTCCAGCTCGCCCAGAACTCCAAGGCGCCGGGCCAGCGGCTGGCGGACCGAGCCGCCCAGTGGCTCGTCGCCGCGGCGGTGGTGCTCGGACTCCTGACGTTCTTCGGCTGGCTGACGATCGGCGGCGCGAGCTTCGTGTTCGCGCTGACGCTTGCGATCACGGTCGTCGTCATCGCCTGCCCCGACGCCCTCGGCCTGGCGACGCCGACCGCGATCATGGTGGGGACGGGCCTTGGCGCGCTCAACGGGATCCTGTTCAAGAACGCGACCGCGCTCGAGCAGGCCTCGAAGGTCGGCGCGGTGATCTTCGACAAGACCGGCACCCTCACCGTCGGCCAGCCCCGGGTCGTCGATCTCGTCGCGAGCGCGAACCCGGTCGACGAGGACGAGCTCCTTCGCCTCGCAGCCTCGGCCGAGGCCTCGAGCGAGCACCCGCTCGGCGCGGCGGTCGTCGACGCCGCCCGGGAGCGCGGCCTGGCGCTGACCGATGCCGCCGACTTCCGGGCGATCCCGGGCCACGGCCTCGAGGCCCGCGTCGACGGCCGGGCCGTCCTGGTCGGCAACGCCAAGCTGATGCGCGACCGGGAGATCCCGTTCGACAGCCTGGGTGCACGGGCCACCGAGCTCGAGGGGGCCGGGCGGACGGTCGTGCGGGTCGCCGTCGACGACGAGGCGGCGGGCCTGGTCGCGATCGCGGACGCGGTGCGCCCGGGCGCGAAGGAGGCGATCGGCCGGCTGCACAACCTCGGCATCGAGGTCGCCATGCTGACGGGCGACAACCGGGCGACCGCAGAGCGGATCGCCGGCGAGCTCGGCCTCGACACCGTCTTCGCCGAGGTCCTGCCCGGCCAGAAGGCCGACAAGGTCAAGGAGCTCCAGGCGGCCGGCAAGCTCGCGGCCATGGTCGGCGACGGGATCAACGACGCACCGGCGCTCGCCCAGGCCGACGTCGGGATCGCGATCGGCGCGGGCGCCGACGTGGCGGTCGAGACGGCTGACGTCGTGCTGATGAAGAGCGATCCGCTCGACGTCCTGGGCGCGATCGCGCTGTCGCGCGCGACGGTCCGGAAGATGCGCCAGAACCTGTTCTGGGCGGTCGGCTACAACACCGTCGCCTTCCCGATCGCGATGGGCCTCCTCTACCCCTCGATCGGGCTGCTCCTGAGCCCGGAGATCGCCGCCATCAGCATGGCCGGCAGCTCGCTCCTGGTGGCCGTCAACGCCCTGCTCCTGAAGCGCACCAAGCTCGAGGGGATCCGCCGCTATGGCGCGGCGTGAGCGCGCTCGGGGCCGCGCCCACCCCGGGCCGCCCTACGAGAGAGTCTCGAAACGCCGGCCGACGGCCGCCGCATCGGGCCAAGAACCACCCCCAAGATAAGGAGGCACACCTGCCATGGCTGACACCGTCAAGGACCCGGTCTGCGGCATGGACATCCGCATCGAGGATGCGGCCGCAACCGAGGTCCACGAGGGACGAACCTTCCACTTCTGCAGCAAGGGCTGCCACCAGGCCTTCGTCGGCGACCCCCATCGCTACGGCCACCCGGGCACAGAGCACGGCGGCCACGAAGGCCACGGCCACCACTGATCCCGAGCCCGCGGGCGCGGAGGCTCATCGCCCGAGCGCCCGCACGCATCCGCTGCAGTGGCGGCATCACACGCGGCCGCGTGTGATGCCCACCCGCCCTCGGCACTCCGCCCCGGTCACGTCCTCCGGGTTCGCCGCCCTTGTGGACCCGCCGCCGGACCCGCGGCGGCCTAGCGACCCGTCCGCGGGACGACGTCGTCGCCTGAGGACGATCGCCGGGGTCGGCGGGGGCCGTCGAGCGCGCCCCTAGGCGTCCTACGACCGGCCCCGCGGCTCGCGAAGCGACACGAGCGCGACGCCTCCGAGGAGCGCTGCGGCCCCGGCGAGCTCGGCAGGCTCGAGCCGATTGCCGGCGAGGATCCCGGAGACGACGCCAACCACCGGGACCAGGAACAGCGACGTCCCCAGCGCCGTGAGCGAGGCGCGGCCCAGCAGCCAGAACCAGACCGCGTAGGCGAGGCCCGTGCCGAGGACGCCCAGGACGAGCAGCGAGGCGATGGTTGCCGGCGGCCAGGACACGTTGCCCCACGGCTCCAGCCTCGCGCTCGCCGAGACGAGCATCAGCCCGCCAAGCAGGAGCTGGGCGCTCGCCGTCGCCGGCACGTCGATGGTCGAGCCCAGCCGACGCATGACCACCGTGCCCGCGGCCGGCGCTGCAGCTGCCAGGAGCGACAGGGCGACGCCATCGATGCTCGTCGAGCCTGAAGCCGTCGACGCCACCAGCACCAGGCCGGCCATGGCAACGCACAACCCGATGAGAGTTCGGGCCGGCGCCCGCTCGCCGAACAGGGCCCAGGCTGCGGCCGAGAGGAGGACTGGCTGGCTGCCGGACAGGGTTGACGCGACAGCCGCCACTGACTGCCCGGCGGCGAGGTACATGGCCCCGAACGCCAGCGCCACGTTCGTCGCCGCCAGCGTCGCGACGGTCCGCAGCGGGGGCACGCCGCACGGCCGGCCAGACCGGTCGGCATGTCGTGCGCTCGCCCGACCGCGCCGCGCACTCCACCGGGTCAGCGCGATCCAGACGCCCAGGACCGCCCCGCCGATCAGGGCCCGCAGCCCTGCGAGGAGGAGGGGCGTCGCGCTGGGCAGGGACGCCTGGATGAGCACATAGCAGAGTCCCCAGATGGCCGCCACGAGGGCGGCCAGGCCGGACGGCAGCCGGCTCACGCGCCGAGGCGGCCGCGCCGGGCGAGCCGTCGGTTCCCACTCTGCAGCCGCACTTGGGGTGATGGCGTGCTGAGCGACGCCCAACGTGGAGCCCAGGCGCACGTATCGGCCCTTCACGCGTGCAGCATCGGTCCGTGGCCGGAGGGACAGGTGAGCTACGCCTGAGAGGCCGGGTTGCGCACGGCCATGGCTCCCCCGTTCTCAGCAGGACCTCAGCGTGGGTTCACCGCCGGCTAACTCGAACGAGCGACGCTCTCAACCGTGGATGGCCCCGGGCGGCTGCCCGGCCGTCATCCACGCCAGCACCGCAGGAGGCAGCACACATGAACCGCCTGCCGTTCGCGCCGCTCGCGGCGGCAATCGTCGCCGTCGGCGAGGTCGCCTACCTCCTCTGCCTGGCGTCCGGAGCGATCTGGCCCGACGTGTTCGGGATGTGGCGCTCGTTCCCGACGCTCTTCCCGGGCTTCACCTGGCTCGATCCGGTCAGCGTGGTCCTCGGCCTCGTCGAGATGGCCCTGTACGGCCTCGCCGTGGCCGCGGTCGCGGCCGCGGCCTGGAGCCTCGTCGTCGACCGCCCGGCGAGAACCGCCTGACACGCCCATGTCGCGACCAAGGGTCGCCGTCATCGGGGCCGGACCGGCCGGCAGCACCGCCGCCCGGCTCCTCGCCGAGCGCGGCGCCGACGTCACCCTCTTCGAGGCCCGCCGCCTGCCGCGCCCCAAGGTGTGCGGCGGCGGCCTGACCCCGAAGGCCCAGCGGCTCGTCCCGCGCGAGGCGCTCGAGGTGGTCGAGCGCCGGATCGACCGGGTGGAGCTCCGGACGCCCCACCTCGGATCGTTCCGCATCGACGCGCCCGAGGCGACGATCGCGATGGTCGAGCGGACACGGTTCGACCTCGCCCTGGTCGAGGCCACGGCGCGCGCCGGGGCCGAGGTCCGGGATGCGTCGCCGGTGCATGACATCGTCGAAGACGAGACCGGCGTGGCGATCCGAACGGCGGCCGACCGGTTCGCGGCGGATGCCGCGGTCGTCGCCGACGGCGAACCGAGCGGCGTGTCCCGCCGGCTAGGCCTCGGTGGCTCAGCGCACCGGCTCGCCCTGGCGCTCGAGGTCGACCTGCCGTTCTCCTCGGTCGTCGCGCCCGATACGGCTGTGCTGGCCTTCGGTCTGCGGGGCGGCTACGGCTGGTACTTCCCGAAGGGCGACCATGCCAGCGTCGGCGTGGGCTCGTATCGCACCTCCGAGCATCGCCGGCTGCGAGGCGATCTGGCTCGCCTCGCCCTCGGTCTCGGCCTCGATGTCAGCGCTGGGCGCGTGCGCGGGCACTGGATCCCCCAGGGGCTCCGCACAGGCCCGCTCGCCTCGGACCGGGTCGTCCTGGCGGGCGACGCGGCCGCGACGGCCGATGCCCTGTTCGGCGAGGGGATCGCGTACGCGCTCCTGTCTGGGATCGCGGCGGCCCAGTCCGTCGGCGACTGGGCCGACGGCGCGATCGGCTCGCTCCGCGACCACGACCGTCGGCTGCGCCTCGTGATGTCCCCGTCGCTCGACCGCCTCCGCATGGTCGCGCTCGCAGCTGAGGCGTCCATCACCTTGGCGCTCCTCGGCGTGCGGCTGAGCCACGGCGTGCGTGAGCGGGCGATCGACGCCATCGCCGGGCGGTCGGCGCCGTTCGCCATCGACGGCCGGTGCGAGCTCGCTTGTGCCTGTGGGCTGCATGCCGCCGAGCTCGCGCCGCGGGCGCTGTTCGTCGAACCGGCGGGCTGTGATCGCTGCACATGGTGCCTGGCGGCGTGCGCCGTCTGACGCCTCGGCGGCGCGCCGGACCAGCTCCCGACCGTGCCGGCCAGCTGATCCGAGCCGACGCGGAGCTCCCGCGTCGGGCGGAGGCAGGCGGGCGGTGCCGAGTGGGACCGGAAGTCTCATCCACGGCTCACTCTGGATTCATCGGCGGCGGCCAGCGTCGGTTCATGATCAGCATCGCTGGCGAACGCTGAACCCGATGGGCTCGATTCGCGCCGCCATGAGCGCAAGCGCCGTCGTCGGCCTGGCTACCGGCGGCATGACGCCTCCAGCAGCAACGGGGGTGACGGGTGCGACCGGATCGGCCGTCCCCACGCGCTCGAGCACCGGCATGGGAGGAGGCTCATGACCCGGGAGCACCGACCGGTCCGGAGGTTCCGCGCCCACGTCCCGGTCAGCACCGACGCGCGGACGAGTGACCGCCGATACGAGCGCCTGCTCGAGGCCCACCCGGGCATCCACCGGGCGGTGGCCGCAAGGGAGGGACGCCTGCTCATCATCGACTACGACCCGCTCGTCCTCGGGCTCGCCGACCTCGCCGCGATCGTCAGGCTCGGTGGAGTCCCGGTCGCGCCCGGTGACGGCTGACCTCGAGGGCGATCGCGGTCCGGATATGACCCGGACAACAACTACACACCTGTCGTAACATCGGGCGACCCTCGCGCACCACACGGTGATAGGAGCCCGG
>JAKAMV010000487.1 GCA_021812735.1 Chloroflexota bacterium
GTCCGCATCCCCCCGGTCCTGCGGGCGCAGGCGGAGGGCAACAAGCAGGTCGAGGTCGACGGGTCGACCGTGGGCGACGTGGTCCACGGGCTGGTCGAGCGGTTCCCCGGGCTCGGGGACCAGCTGTTCGGCGCCGACGGGTCGCTCAACCGGTTCGTCAACGTCTACCTGAACGACCAGGACATCCGGTACCTGCAGGAGCTCGGCACGCCGGTCTCCGCGGCCGACACGGTCGTGATCCTGCCGGCGATGGCAGGGGGCGCGTAGGGCCATGGCGTCGCGCGTCCACGAGGAGATCGCCGCACGTCGCGTGCCGAGGTCGGGGCCGGGGCCATCGGCCGGCGGGACTGCGCCGTCCGCGCCGCCCGCGCCGGACCGGATCGCCGACGCCACCGCGATCCCGTCGTGGGCCGAGGTCGAACGGCTGCGCCCCCACCCACACGAGGGCACCGGGCCCCACGGCGGGCGGTTCCCCTCGATCGTCGACGCGATCGGGCACACCCCGCTGGTCGAGATCCCGCGGATGTGCCCGAACGAGAACGTCCGCCTCTACGCCAAGCTCGAGTTCATGAACCCGACCGGGTCCGTGAAGGATCGCGTGGCGAAGTACCTGATCGAGGACCTGGAACGGCGCGGCGCGCTGCGCCCCGATTCGATCATCATCGAGCCGACCAGCGGCAACACCGGCATCGCGCTGGCGATGATCGCCCGCCGCAAGGGGTATCGGATCGCGGTCGTGATGCCCGACAACGTCACCAACGAGCGGCGGCAGCTGCTCGCGCTCTTCGGTGCCGAGATCATCGACTCGCCGGGCGACAAGGGGTCGAACGGGGCGGTCGAGCTGGCCAAGTACCTGGTCTCGCGCGACGAGCGGTTCGTGATGCCGTACCAGTACGGCAACCCGGCGAACCCGCTGGCGCACTACGAGGGCACGGCCGAGGAGATCATCGCGGACTGCCCCGAGGTGGACGTGTTCATCGCCGGGCTCGGGACCGGTGGCACGCTGACCGGCGTGGGTCGCCGCCTCCACGAGCACAACCCGGAGGCGCGCATCATCGCTGCCGAGCCGATGCCGGGCGAGAACGTGCAGGGGCTCCGGTCGCTCGACGAAGGGTTCGTGCCGGAGGTCTTCGACCCGTCGATCCTCGACGCGAAGTACCTGGTCTCGAACGGCGACGCGATCGCGGCGCTGCGGGCACTCACCGAGCGCGAGGGGATCTTCGCGGGAGTCTCGTCGGGCGCCGCGCTGGTGGCGGCGGCCAGGGTCGCCCGCGAGATGGAGCACGGCACGATCGTCGTGCTGCTCGCGGACGGGGGCTGGAAGTACCTGTCGGGCGGGATCTGGACGCGGGATCTCGACGAGATGGAGCGCGACCTGGAGTCGCGGAGCTGGTGGTGAGCGAGGGTTCGTCGGTCGCCCATCTGCCACGCGTGCTTCGCGATGAGCTTGTCGCCTGGGCCCGGGCCGGCTATCCGAACGAGGCCTGCGGCATCCTTGCCGGCACCCGCCCACACGACGAGGGTGGCGCACCGCTCGCGTTCCACGGCCTCACCAACGCCGCGGCCTCGCCGTACCGCTACCTGATCGATCCCCAGGAGCAGCTCCGGCTGATGCTTGCCCTCGACGACGCCGATCAGGTCGCCTGGGGGATCTTCCACTCGCACGTCCGCTCTCCCGCGGAGCCATCCCCCACCGACATCGGGCTCGCCTTCTATCCCGACGCGCTCTACCTGCTCTGCTCGCTGGCCGACATGGACGCGCCGGTCGTGCGTGCCTGGCGGATCCGTGACGGCGCGGTGACGGAGGTCCCGCTCGAGATCGACGGCTAGCCCGGGACCACGCCGGGCGCAGTCGGTCGGCCGCTCGGATCCCCCTGGCCGCATTGGCCCCTTCGTCCGCCTGCCCGACAGCCGCGCAGATCGTGGGCCATCGCAGGCCCCAGGATCCGGACTCCGCCTAGGGCCGCCGCGACGTGCCCGTCGCCGCGTCGCATCGCCCGGTCGAGCTGATCGTCCGTCAGGAGCAGCGGTGTCACTGCCCGTCCGAGCCGCATCCCCATGAGGGCGAGCCTCGCGACCAGGCCGCCGGGGTCCTCGATCTCCCCGACAACGAGCAGACCGAGGTCGGCATGCGTCGGTGTACCGCCAGGCTGCGTGATTGGACCGTACACGTACACCGTGGAGACGCGTTCACCACGGAGCTGTTCGGCAACCGGAATGTCGACCAGGGCGGTCGCGTAGGCCATGGGGTAGTGGACGCTGGCATAGTTCGGCCCGAATCGTTCCCGGCCGGCCCGGCGCGAGCGCTGGACGAGGCCCCGTTTCTCGAGGGTGGCAAGCGCCGACTCCGCCGGAGTGTAGGCGAGGGACGCCGCGTGCGAGACGCCCGCGATCGAGAGCGGAGCGGCCGGGTGCAGCATCAGTGCGGTGTTGACCCGCGCCAGCGAGTGCGGAAGCATCCTGGATCCTCCGATCGGCGGGATGCAGGACGGCGGCGGGTGGGTTGGAATGCGGCGGCTGAGGTGGACTGCGGCGGGCGGCATGCAGCGGGCGGCAGCGATGCGGCGGCTGAGGTGGGATGGGGCGGCACGCGTGCTCTGCGCCGACGGACGACCGCGTCCGACCCATGTGTGACACCCGGCCCAGGTGTGACGACCGCATCCGGCCCATGTGTGACACCCGGCCCATGTGTCCCGCCGATGCCCTTGGCGAGCGAGCATACAAAGTATGGCGCGGACGCCGATCTGCGTCACCACATCGGCTCCGATCCGCTCGTCATCACCGTACCCTTGCGCACCCCGTCGTCCGGGCGTGGTGATCCGCCGCGGGTGGTCTGCGCTCATGGTCTGAGCGCCGGTCACCTGCGAACCCTTCGGCTGCCCACCGGCTGACTGGGCACCCGGGATCCGGCCAGCCACCCGCCGGCGACTCAGTTACCCGTGCAGGCGGTCCAGCCACCCACGCAGGCGACGACCCACACACGCGACCGCGGTCTCCGCGCAGGACAGCTGACGGGTTGCGAGGGGAGAACCAGGCCCCGTCAGCGGAAAACGGTCCATCTGCCATACAAAGTATGGGCGGTCGGGAGGGGGTGCCCGGGACGATGGTGGGGGGAGGGAGATGTCGGGACGATGGCGGGGGGCGCAGGCCGCCGGGACGATGGTGGGGGAAGGGAATGGGGCGCGACGGTTGGGGGTGTCAGGCCGGGCCTGTCGGCTGGGGCTCGTCGGGTGGGGGCTCGTCGGCCGCGAGCTCGTCGACCTTCAGGCGCGGAACACCGCGAGCAGTGCCACGCCCACGGCAATCGCCCCGACTCCCGCGACCTGGATGCGGCTGAGCCGCTCGCGGAACAGCACCCAGGCGGCGACGGCGGCAATGGCCGCGAACTCGGAGCCCAGCACGGATGCGATGGCGATCCCGTGCTCGGACGCGACGGTGTACACGGCGAAGCCCACCACTTCCATGATGCCCGACAGCGTGACGAACGGCGCCGCACGCCGGGTGAGCCGCAGGTTGCGCGTGAACAGCAGCGGCAGCGCGATGAACACGAACCCGACGAGACGCGCCGGCAGGACGACCCATGCGATCGGGAGGTCGGCGCTGACCTGTCCCGCCGAAAACAGCACGGTACCGAACGCGAGGGCCGCGCCGAACCCGAACAGTGCAGGCACCAGCCGCGCTGTGCGCTCGCCCTCCGTCGCTTTCGAGGACGGGTCGAGCCCGGCCGCCAGGACGATGCCGCCGGCGATCAGCGCGAGCGAGCCCCCGACGGCCGGTGCGATGGCTTCCCCGGCGATGGCGGCGATGATGGCGGCGACGGCTCCCTCGGCCGACGCGATGGGTGCGACCACGCCCACCCGCCCCAGTCGGAGTCCCGCGTACTCCAGCAGGAGCCCGACTACGTTGCCGGCCCCGACCAGGAAGAGCCAGAACGCCGAACGTGCGTCGAGAGCCACGGGCGCGGCGAGCACGAACGGCGCCACGATCACGAGCCCGATCGTCATGACCCAGGCAAGCGTGAGACGGGCGCCGATCAGCCGGCTCGCCTCCGCCGACGACATGGTGGTGACGGTCCAGCAGAGGGCCGCTCCGAGTCCCCCCAGGATCGCGATGGTCGTCCCGGTCATAGGCGCGTGCCGGGCGCGCGATCGGCCCCCGGTTCCGCGTCCGCCTCGACATCCCTGCCCGCCTCATCGTGGTGGTGCGCGGCGGCCGTGAGTTCGTGCACGACCGACCCGGTCGCCGCGTGCTCCTCGACCCACCGCGCGGCGGGCACGGCCCAATACTCCGCCAGCGCATCGAGCCTGCCCGAGTATGCCGCCCGCGCCTGCTCGAACGCCGGCCACGCCACGTCGATCGGTTCCAGGTCGTAGCCGGCGGTCGCGAGGCGGCGGTGCGCCTCGGCGAAATCTGCCGGCGTCACCCCGGAGCCCTCGTGCCGCAGGCCGACGAAGTTGCTGATGTCCTCGGCGAAGTGGCCCCCGACCCGCCTGGTGAGCTCCGCCTGTGCGCGCGACACGCCGCGGATCGTGGTGGTCACGAGGGTGGCCGCGTCGAGCACCGCCCCGAGCGAACTGACCCACGACATGTTGTCGTGGCTGGACCGGAAATAGCCGAGGATCGGATACGCGACGTGGCTGTCGAGCACTTCGGCCGACCAGCGCTCCCAGTCGGCGAAGAGCGCGGGCAGCTCCGCCGTGATCCCCAGCTCGGCGTACGTCTCGAGCAGCACGATCGCCGATGGTGGCGCGCCAGCCCGTGCCTGCAGCGTCACGATCAGGATCTCGCGGCGCTGGAACGAGCCGAACAGCGAGAACAGGTACGTGATCACGAGCGCGACCACACCCAGCCCGTTGGCCGCCGAGGTGAGTGCCACGATCCTCGCGAGCGGCCCGGTCGCCAGCACGTCGCCGAAGCCGAGCGTCAGCACCGACGTGCCCGCGAAGTAGATCGTCGTTCCCAGGTCGGCCGGCGCGGGTCGCAGCTCGCCCCGCAGCGCGTACAGCACCAGGCCGTACCCGAGCACCAGCACGATCAGCCAGCAGATGAGCAGCGCGATCACCAGGGCAGGCGCGTAGATGCCGAGGATCCGCTCCCGGGTGAGCCCGTTGCCGAGCTTCCGGCCCATGAAGCGCCAACCGCGCCAGCTGAGCGCGGTCAGGTGGCGAGCGATCCGGAATCGCCCGGGGGTCGGGCGGGGCACCACGACCGTCTCGAACACGTCGAGCAGGACGAGTGCGATGCAGAACGCGCCGGCGACGAAGGCGAAGGGCTCCATGCGCGCCGATCATCCCATGGCGCGCCTGAGTGCGGAAGCGCGGAGGCGTCCTCCCGCGCGGCTACTTCGGCGGCGGTTGCGGCGGGCGCGTGCGCCTCAGGACCTCGAGCCGCTGCTCGAACTCGTCCGGTGCGATCTCACCCCGGGCGAACCGCGCCCGGAGGATCTCCTCCGGGTCGTCCGGCCGGGGCTGTTGACTCCAGGACCGATCGGGTGCGCGGGGTCCGGAGAACAGGCGCACCGCCAGCAGGACGATGAGCCCGATGAGCACGAGCCAGAAGAGCATCCCGATGAGCCCGCCGACCCAGCCACCCGGGCCGGTGTTCCAACCCCAGTACATCATGCGGTGTCACCACGGATTCGATTGCTGTCGCCCGGCGTTCGCGTCGAGTACCTCCGCATTCTGTCGCGTGCCGCTGAACCGCGACTGAAAGGCCGCGCCGCCTGCCGGCGCCGACCGCCCGTTGGCCCGACTTTCGGCGCCTCCGCCAGGCGTGCCGATCAGCGCTGTGTCCGACGCGCTGGGTCCAGATCACGCTCGCGGTCGCCGCGTCTCCGCCAGGTGCGCCTTCCAGCCGGCCGGATCGCTGTCGATACTGCTGCCCTGCCAGCCGCACGTGCAGGTCACCTGGCGCATCCGGTGCCGGTACTCCTCGATGACGTGCTTGACGAGCGGCAGCCCGTCCGCCCCGGCCGGCTCCGGCTTTCGCGGCGGTCCCGATCGTTGCCAGTGCATGGTCGTCCTGGGTACCCGCCGAGCGCTACTCGGTGGCCTCGCGAACGTGGGCCGCGCGCGGGCCACGCGGGCTCGGCTCGACCTCGAACTGGACCTTCTCGCCTCCCTCCAGCCGGTCGAAGTCGAGCGACTGCTCGACGGCGCTCCGGTGGAAGAAGTACTCCTTGCCGTCCTCGGCCGTGATGAAGCCGAAGCCGCGGTCGGAGACGACCTTCTTGACAGTACCGGTGGTCATGCTGACCTTCCTCTTCGCTTCCCGAGCTGGAAAACGCAGGCGCAGGTCCGAGAAGGGAGACCACGCGGCGCATCGCCGACATCCGGCGATATCACAGTCTAGTCCTGCTTGGGCTCTGCCACCTCCGCGGGGGGTTGCGCCTCGCGCAACAGGTCGGCGTACTCCGGGTGCCTGCGGATGTACGCGGCGATGAACGGGCACTTCGCCGTCACGCCGAGCCCGCGTGCGCGGACGTCGTCGAGTGCGCCCGCAGCCAGGCGACTGCCCACTCCGCGGCCCTCGAACTCGGCCGCGACCTCCGTGTGGGTGAACACGATGCGACTGGGGAGCTCCCGGTACTCGGCGAAGCCGGCGAGGCGGTCGTCGACCAGGGCCTCGTATCGTTGCGCCGCGGGTCTGTCCACGATCCGGACCTGCTCGTCCACCGTACCCCCCCGAATGACGTGGCGTGGGTCGTGTTCCGCCAGGTCCGGATCGTATCAGGGCGGGGTACCGGCAGCGGGGCGGGGTGCCGGCACGGGAGCCGTGTGCCGCCACCGGGGCCGGGTGCCGTCACCAGGGCCGTAGCCACCACAGGGCGCGGTTCCGGCACGGAGCCGTGTGCCGCCATCGGCCCGGCCTTCCGGCGCCAGGACCCGGTTCGGCAGAGGGGGACCGCGAAGGCCGATGTCGGCGCCGGCACGAGCATCGCCCCGAGCGGAATCCGCTGACGCACGCGGTACGAACGCTACGCGGGCACGGAGCAACTCCACCGCTGGGCGAGAGCGGCGCGGCTCGCGCCTCTGATCGGGAACTGCCGTCCGCAGCCGCTACTGGGGATCGGCACAATTGCGCCGCGGCCACGTAGTGCTCACCTGGCGTTCGTCAGCGTCGATCTCCCGCCCGGCGTCCGCTATCGCACACCCGGCGAGCGCAAGCGCCGATGCCCGCCCCGGTTCCCGCGATCCGGCCGCCGAGCGCAGGCCGCCGATCCGGCCGCCGCCCCCTACTCGCCCCCAGCCCGATCCCGTGCCACCATCGCCTCGACCAGCCCCGACTCGGTCGGCGTGCTGCCCAGTCCGAGCCGCGCCCCCACCCACGCGGGCAGCGTCGGCTCAAGGTACGTCGACGCCAGGGCCGGCCAGTTCGGCTCCGCGAACACCTCGGCCGGCGTCCCGTCGAGCACGATCCGCCCGGCCCGCATCACCACCACGCGGCGCGACGTCTCCGCCACGAAGCGCATGTCGTGGCTGATCGTGATCACCGTGCGTCCCGCATCCGAC
>JAKAMV010000488.1 GCA_021812735.1 Chloroflexota bacterium
TCTCTGGGCTGCGTCGCGTGCGGCGGGTGCGATCGGCAGCGCCTCGGGGAGCAGCCCGTAGAGCGCGAGCCCGATGCGCACCATGTCGAGCTGGGGCGCCGACGCGGCGAGCAGCCCCCCGGTGGCCGAGATGTGGCGCACCACGGGCCGCGCCACGACGTCCGCCAGGCCCGCGCAGGCACGCGCAAAGCGCTCCGCCTGCTCCCCCGAGGCCGCGGCGTCGTGGGCGCTCGCCAGATGCGTCCAGAGACCGACCAGCGCGGCCCCAGGCGCTTCCGCCAGCCGGGCGGCCGCGGCCGCGACGCGCTCGGGGAGGACGCCGGCGCGGCGCAGGCCGGTATCGACCTCGAGGTGGACGCGCAACGGGATGGCCTGCGGTCCGCAGGCGGCGACTCGCTCGACCGTGGCCTCGCTCGCCACGGTCACCTCGACCCCCGCAGCGGCGGCCACGGTGAACCCGTCGGGCGGTGGCTCGTAGAGCAGCAGCACCGGCACACCGACGCCAGCGCCGGCCACCGCCAGCGCCTCGTCCAGGGTGGCGACACAGAGGGCATCGACGCCGGCCTCGGCGAAGGCCCGGGCGGCCGGCAGCAGCCCGTGGCCGTAGGCATCGGCCTTCACGACCGCCGCGAGACGGACGCCGGGCGCCAGCAGCGCGCGCAACGTCGCCACGTTCGAGGTCAGGGCGGCCACGTCGATCTCCAGCCACGCGCGGCGAGGCAAGGGCGGCAGACCGGCGGCGGCCAGGCGCTGCTCGATCGGCGTCGCGGGCACGCTCACAGGAGGTCCGCACGCAGGGCGAAGCCCACGCGACGCTCACCGCCGCTGCGGTGCTCGCGGCGGCGAGCCAGGCGGTGCCGCGCGTGAGCGATCTCCCACGGCAGATCGGAGGCCAGCAACCCGCTGTCGCCGAGCCGCTCGCGGATCGCCTCGCCCGCCGCCCCGTGCAGGTACACGCCGAGCCGGGCCGCCGCGTACGGATCCAGGCGTTGCCCCAGCAGCGCCCCGATCGTGCCCGCCAGGACGTCCCCCGTCCCGCCCGTGCCGAGCGCCGGGTTCTCGAACGGCGCGCGCGCGGCCGCTCCGTCCGGAGCCGCCACCACGGTGCGCGCCCCCTTCAGCACCACCACCTGGCCCCAGATCTCAGCCGCCCCGCGTGCCGCGCCCTCGCGTGCATCGTCGTCCCCCGAGAGATCCCCCGTCACGGCGGGCTGCAGCCGGCGGAACTCGCCCGGGTGCGGCGTCAACACGCAGCGGCGCCGGACCTGCCCGGGCCACTCCGGCGTACGTGAAAGGGCGTTGAGCGCCTCCGCGTCGACGACGGCCGCGCTGCCCGGCGTCGCGAGGAGCAGGCGCACGAGCGTGTCGGTGGCGTCGCAACGGCGCAGCCCCGGCCCGAGTACGAGAGCGTCGTGGGGCACCGCCTCCAGCAGCGCGACTGCAGCCGCGGGGTCGACCTCGAACGGCGACACCTCGGGCAGGCCGAGCGTGATCACCTCGACGTAACGTCCCGCCACCACCGGCTGGAGGGAGGCGGGCACGGCCAGCGTGACCAAGCCGGCGCCTGCGCGGCCCGCCGCGTGACTGGCCAACAGCCCCGCGCCGGCGTAGTCGAGCGAGCCAGCAACGAGGAGCACGCGGCCGTTGTCGCCCTTGTGCGCGCGCGGTCCGCGGGTCGGCAGCAACGCCGCGGCGAGCTCGTCGTCGAGTACCTGGAGCGGCGCGCGATCGGTCCCGCTCATGCGGGACCCTCCCCCGGTTCCGCGCCGCCGCGCAACTCGGCCGCCAGGGCGCGGATCCGCTCCAACCGCCCCAGCAAACGGCGCTCCCGTTCGTCCAACCGCTCGTCGATGTCGGGCGGGAAGAGGAAGGCGCCCCCTGCGCGCCGCACGCCAGACGCCACGGCGACGGCATATTCGCGCTCGTGGGTGATCGAGAGCGCGATGTGCCCCATGCCGAGCTGTTCCGCACGGGCTCGAGCGCGGCCCCACAAGCGCACCGCGGGCTGCCCGGTGGGCAGGCGCACGACCTCGATCTCGCGCCATCCGACGCCCCGCACGCCGAGTCCGAGCACCTTGCTGACGGCCTCTTTGGCCGCCCAGCGGCCGGCGAACCGCTCCACGTTCGTGCGCACATAGGAGGCCTCGGCGGCGGTGAGGACGCGTCGCGCGAAGCGCGCCCCGAAGCGCTCCAACGCCTCCCGGATACGCGCCACGCGCACGATGTCGACGCCGAGCTCCGTGGTGCCGAGGGGTTCGGCGGCGGGGGGAGCCGCCGGGTCGGGGGCGACCGGGCGCGCTGTCGGCCCACGGGTTTCCGCTGCACGGCCCCGGCCGTTCCGCGCGCGCGCCGCCTGCGACGCCATCGGCCTACTCCACCGTCACCGACTTGGCCAGGTTGCGCGGCTGATCCACGTCCGTGCCGCGCGCCACGGCCATGTAGTAGGCGAAGAGCTGCAGCGGGATCACGGCCAGGATCGGACTGAGCGCCTCCAGCGTGGCCGGGACCGCGAAGAGATCGTCGGCGTAGCGGCGGATCTCCTCGTCGCCCTCCGTGGCGACGGCGATCACCCGCGCATCCCGCGCTCGGCCCTCCATGACGTTGCTGACCAGCTTGTCATAGACCGCGGACCGTGTGGCCACCGCGACCAGCGGAACCTCCGCGTCGAGCAGTGAGATCGGCCCGTGTTTCAGTTCGCCCGCGGCATACCCCTCGGCGTGCGTGTAGCTCACCTCCTTGAGTTTCAGCGCGCCCTCTAGCGCCGCAGGGTAGCCCACGCCGCGCCCGACGAACATGAACCCCTGGCTGTTCACGTACCGCTGCGCCACGTCCCGCACAAGCGGCCCGAGTTCCAGCGCACGGCGCGCCTGCGCCGGCAGCGCCCGCAGCGCGGCCACCAGCTCCCGCTCCTGCTCACGGTCTAGGCGGCCCCGCACGCGAGCGAGCTCGGCCGCCAGCAGGACCACCACCGTGACCTGCGCCACGAACGTTTTCGTGGCGGCGACGGCCACTTCGGGTCCGGCTTGCAGGAAGCAGACGGCGCTCGCCTCGCGCGTCAGCGCCGAGCCGACCGTGTTGGTGACCGCGACAATCGGACAACCCCTCTCACGGGCCAGGCGAGTCGCCGCCAGGGTATCCGCGGTCTCGCCGGACTGGCTCACGGCGACCACGAGCGTGCGCTCGTCGAGCGGCGGGGGGGCGTACCGAAACTCCGAGGCGACCGTCACGCGAGCCGGCACGCCGGCCCATGCCTCGACGAGCTGCGCACCGACGAGGCTGGCGTAGGCGGCCGTGCCGCAGGCGACGAACTCCACCCGCTCCGCGCGTACAAGGGCGTCGCGTACCGCTTCGAGCTCCTCGAGGACGATCGCATCGCCCGCCAGGCGTCCCGTGATCGCCGCCCGGATCGCATCGGGCTGCTCGTGCATCTCTTTGAGCATGAAGTGGGGGTAGCCGCCCTTTTCCGCGGCCTCGATCGTCCAGTCAATCGTATGCACCGCACGTTCTCGCAGCACGCCGTCGAGACCGGTGATGCGCACCGCCCGCGGGTCGAGATCCACGAGATCGCCCTCCTCGAGGAAGATGACACGCTTCGTGTGCGCCAGTACCGCCGCCACATCCGAGGCCACGAAGTTCTCACCGTCGCCTAGCCCAACGATCAGCGGCACGTTCATGCGGGCCCCGATGAGGCGGCCCGGTTCGCCGCGATGGAGCACCACGAGCGCATAGGCCCCCGCCACGCGTCCGAGCGCACGCCGCACGGCCTCGCCGACGTCGCCCGTGTACTCCTCCTCGATCAGGTGGGCCAGCGCCTCCGTGTCGGTCTCCGACGTCAGCCGGTGGCCGCGTGCCTCGAGCCCGTCGCGTAGTGCGCGGAAGTTCTCGATGATCCCGTTGTGGATCACCACGATGTCGCCGCTGCAGTCGCTGTGCGGATGCGCGTTGAGGTCGTTCGGGCGGCCGTGGGTCGCCCAACGGGTGTGGGCGAGGCCCACGCCGGAGGAGGGCAGGGTTTCCCCGATAGCGTGGCGCAGGTTCTCGAGCTTACCCGCCTTCTTCTCGATGAAGACCGACCCGTCCCCCCGGATGAGCGCGATACCCGCCGAGTCGTAGCCGCGGTACTCCAGCCGCGCCAGCCCGTCCAGAAGGATCGGCGCCGCCTCGCGCGGTCCGCTGTAGCCGACGATGCCACACATGGTCGTGCCCTCCTGTCCCCGCGTCAGGCGGGCTGGTTGAGTCGCTGCGCCGCAAGCACGGCGAGCCGGTCGGCAAGGGTGGCGACGACCCCGTCGTCCTCGCCCTCGACCATGATCCGCAGCACGGGCTCTGTCCCGGACGGCCGCACCAGCACGCGGCCGCCGTCCGCGAGCTCGGCTTCCGCCGCCCGGATCGCGGCCCTGAGCGCGGGGTCGGCGTCCCATTGGTCCTTGTGCCGCACGCGGACGCTGCGCTGCTGCTGCGGGTAGAGCGGGATTTCATCGACGAGCTCGGAGAGCCGCCGTCCCCGCCGAGCCAGGATACCGAGGACCTCGAGCGCCGTGACGATCCCATCGCCGGCGTTGGCATGTTCGGCCACGATCACGTGCCCGCTTTTCTCGCCGCCGAGTCCGGCGCCCGACACGAGCATGGCGTCGAGGATGTACTTGTCGCCGACGGGCGTGCGCACCACCTGGCCGCCGGCCCGCTGGATCGCCGCGGCGAGACCGCCGTTGGAGAGGACGCTGACGACCACGGTGCACCCAGCGAGCGCCGTGCGCGCCAGCCGGTCGAGCGCGATCAGCCCGATCAGGCGGTCGCCGTCGACCACCCGTCCCCGCTCGTCGACCGCAACGCAGCGGTCGGCGTCGCCGTCGAGCGCGAAGCCCACGTCGGCTCCGTGCTCCGCGACGTACGCGGCGAGCGATTCGGGATGCGTGGCACCACAGTCCTGGTTGATGTTGACACCGTCAGGGCGGTCGTGGATCGTCGTGACGTGCGCGCCGCTCGCGGCCAAGATGCGGTCCGCTACGGGACACCCGGACCCGTTCGCGCAGTCGACCACCACGCGCAGATCGTTGGGACTGCGGCGCGCCAGCTCCATCCGATGAGCAACGTAGCGCTCGACGAGGTGGCGGGCATCGACGTCCCGTCCGATCCCGGCGTTCGTCGGGCTCGGGAGCTCGTCGGCGCGCCAGATCAACGTATCGAGCTCGTCCTCGAGCGCGTCGTCGAGCTTGATGCCGCGCCGGTCGAGCACCTTGAGCCCGTTATCGTCGGCCGGGTTGTGGGATGCCGAGACGACGATGCCGGCCGCGAACTCGCCGGTCCCGGCCAGGTGCGCCAGGGCGGGCGTCGGCAGCACACCGGCGCGGTGCACGTCGACACCCATCGAGGTTGCACCCGCGACGATCGCCGCGGCCAGCATGTCGCCCGAACGCCGCGTGTCCTGTCCGAGCACGATGGGGCCCTGCCCGCGCGCCAGCAGGTGGGCCGTCGCGCGGCCCAGAGCGTAGGCCAGGGTCGGCTTGAGGTCGACGTTGGCGATACCGCGGATCCCGTCGGTGCCGAAGAGGCGGGCCATGCTCAGAACCCCGGGCTGCTGGAGGCGGATGGAGACGGACTGGGCGGCGGCGCGATCGTCACCGTGATCGACGTCGGGCTGATCGCCACGAGCGAGGTGCCGTTGGGGGCGCTGAAGCGGACGGGCACCGTGAAGGTCCCCGCATCGAGTCCGGCGACGCTCGCGACCGCGTAGAGTGTGGTCGGATCGACCAGGTCGAGCGCGGTGCTGGGACCGCCGAGCGTCACCAGTACGTCCGGCGCCGAGAGCGTGTAGGTGCGATCCGGACGCGTGCCGACCAGCACCACGCCCGCCCCGAAACTGCGGGACCCCGTCTCCACCATGAGGTGGACGCGCACCTGGACTTTGGACGACCCGATGACCGTTACGCCAGATGGCGGTTGCAGTGCCACGGTCGTCACGAGGTCGCTGCTCCGGCCGTTGACGTCGATCGGCGCGGTCGACACGCCCGTCAGCGACTCGACCGTGGCCCCGGCGCCGCTGACGGTCGCAGTGAGCGGGCTGACCGTCACGTCGCGGATCGCGTATCCGACGGCGAGCGTGCCGGTCACGTTCGGGACGATCGGCAGCGTGCGGTTCACCTGCTGCTCCCCGACCGGGATCGTGACGTGCACGCTGGGCGGCTCGATCTCGACGGGGGCGACGACGTGCCCCCGTCCGTCCACCGCGATCAGGTCGACATTGGTGTCGACGTTGGCCCCGCTCGCGGCGATCGACACGCGGGCCTCGGCTGCGGCGACCTGGGAGACCAGCGAACTCGCCCCTCGCACGGTCACGGTCGACGGGCTCACCGTCGGCTGGCCGGCGGTCAGCCCGGGGGGCACCGCCCCGCGCTCGACCTGAACCGGCACCTGCTGGCTGACGACGGGGTCGAGCCGGGCGACGACGGTGGCGGGCTCCCAGCTCACGATCTGGATCCGCTGATCGCGCGCGACAACCCGCACGGGGACGCTCACGGGCGCGCCACCCGGCTGGGCGCTCACGCCGGCCAGATCGGCCGTGGCGACGAACGACGAGCTCGTGACCTGCGCCGCAACGTCGATCGGCGCGATGTACTGCACGAGCGTCACGTCGCCCAGGCTGGCCAGGAGGTACGTCCCCGGCGGCTGGTCGATGGCGTCGATCGGCACCGGGCCGTTCCAGGTCCGCACGTTTTGCGAGATCACGAGCCCCAGGTAGAGCACGATCGCCAAGGCGATGGCTCCGAGGCGCAGTGGCCAGTTGCGGGCCAGGACGCGCAGGAGCCGGCGTCCCCTCACGTCCGATCGGGCCGCCCGGCTGCGGCGGCCCCTGCGGCTGCGCCGGGCTTCGACCCGCCACGTCCGAAGTGGCGCCGGATGCCGCCGTGCGGCCAGGTACGGGTCGGCCGATGGAAGCGCGGCCGCAACGCCGGGCCCCTGCCCCAATCGTCGGCACTCGAGCGGAGCGACGCATCCAGCCGCAGCAGCGTGACGAGGGCGACCCGCAGCTGTTCCTCATCGAGGTCGCGCACGATGCGTCCCCGCTCGACCAGGCTGATCGACCCGGTCTCTTCGCTCACCACCACGACGAGGGCGTCCGTCTCCTGAGTGATGCCGAACGCGGCGCGGTGCCGGGTGCCGAAGCGCTCATCGCCGGGCGCCGGCTCGGCCAAAGGGAGCACGGCCCCGGCGGCCAAGATACGGTCTCCGCGGACGATCACCGCACCATCGTGGAGCGGCGAACGGGGCATGAAGACGGTGCGGAGCAGCTCCGCTGAGAGGTCAGCGTGCATCATGACGCCGCTCTCGGCGAAGTCCTCGAGTCCGGTCTCGCGCTCGAGGACGATCAGCGCGCCGTGGCGGTCCTGGGCGAACCCCGAGGCGGCGTGGGCGATCTCGGCCGCGACGTGCTCGATGGCGCCCTGCTGGCCGGGCGCGAGGAGCCAGCCCAGCGACCCGACGTGGCCGAGCCGCTCGA
>JAKAMV010000489.1 GCA_021812735.1 Chloroflexota bacterium
CAGGCCCTTCATGGCCTGCGCCGTCTTGACGATCGGCAGGAGGCACGAGAGGCCCCGGGCATCGACGCGCTGGGCGATCGCTGTGCTATCCATCACACCCTTCCTTTCCGGTGGGGGTCCGGCTGGGACCGCCGGCTTGCCTCAGATGAAGACGATCTGGCCGTCGCCTGCCTCCGCCAGGAACGTCGTGATCCCCTGAACCCCGTCCACCAGCGGATCGAGGTCGGACGGCTGGAGATGCAGGAGGTCCATCGAGAGCGCGCAGGCATGGATCTCGACCCCGCCGAGCTCCCTCGCCTGACGCAAGTTCTCGGACCAGTGCGGCTTGCCATCGGCGGCCGCCTGCGCCAGGGCGGCCGCGCCGGCCGCGCCCGCTTCCGGAGCCAGCCCATGGTCGCTCCCGATGCGGTCGGCGCGGAAGGCGTCGAGCGCCCAGTACTGCAACAGGATGTGCACCGGCCGGTTGAGCACCGCGGCACCCGCCGCGATGACGGCGGCCGCCTGCAGCTTGTCGTCGGTGCCGGAGAAGAGCACGATCGAGAGCGGTTCGTCCATCACTGCCTCACACGGGCTGGGGGATCGACTGCGGGTGGGGGCTGGGCGCGAGCGCCGACGGCGTTTCGGTGAGCTGCCCGAGCCGTGCCAGGCGTCGCATCAGGACCTCGTGCATGATGTCGCAGGCGCGGATGATGTCCGGATCGGCGAGCCGGTAGTGCACTTCGCGGCCGACCCGTTCGGCCTCGACGAGGCCGGCGCTGCGCATCACCGCGAGGTGCTGCGACACGTTCGGCTGCGGCACGTTCAGCTCCTCCGCCAGTCGCCCGACTTCGCAGGGCCCCTCGGCCAGGCGGTGGATGATTTCGAGGCGGCGGGGATTGGCGAGCGTCTTGAGGACCATCGCCTGCATCACGCAGATCTCATCCATGCATCGAACAATGAACGCATGCGCACAAGTGCATCAGTACCGTCATGGCATGAGCTGGCTGTGCTGCAATGCCCAAGCTTCGGCGAGCCAGATGCCCCGGTCGTAGATGACTGGTGGCCCCACGCCATGCGCGGCTCGTCGATGGCTGATCGACGCCGGCTGCCAGAAGGCCCGTCCGGGGGCACGACTCATCCGAACGTGCCGGCCCCCACGATCACGCGCAGGCCGCGCACGATCCGGTCGATGGCGCGATGATGGAGCCGCTTCGGGCAATCGATGGACAGACCGACACTGGAGAAACGGTGGGCGACACACTGCCGACGGTGGCGACGTTCGACTGCTATGGGACCTTGGTCGACTGGGAAGGGGGGGTCGGGGCCTTCCTGTACGACCTGGCGCTCCGGCGTGGCGACCCTGACCTGCGCCCGGGGCAGGAGCTGCGGGACCGCTGGGAGACGATCCAGTTCGGCCTCCTACAGGGGCCCTACCGACCGTACCGGGAGATCCTCGCGGAGAGCCTGCGCCGCTACGAGGAGGAACGCGGGTACCCCTGGGACCCCGCCGACGGGATCGCGCTGGCACGGTCGATGCGGTCGTGGCAACCGTTCCCCGACACCCGCCCGGCACTGCGCCAGGCCCGCGAGCAGGGACTGCGCCTGGTGATCGTGTCGAACACCGATCGCGACATCATCGCGCACACGCTGCGCCACCTCGCGGTGCCGTTCGATGCGGTGGTGACCGCCGAGGACTGCGTAGCCTACAAGCCCGCCGAGACGGTCTTTCGGCGGGCGCTCGAGCGGATCGGCGAACCACCCGAGCGTGTCCTCCACGTCGCGT
The DNA here is from genome assembly GCA_021812735.1 of Chloroflexota bacterium. The sequence goes on from JAKAMV010000489.1 coordinate 1,763, forward strand.
TCGGGTTCCGCTACGACATCGGGCCCGCCCAGCGGATGGGCATGCGGACGGCCTGGGTGAACCGCCACGTCGAGGCGGCACCCGGCCCCGAACGGCCGGACCACGTATGGCGCGACCTGTGGGGCCTGGCGGAGCTGGTCGGCGGGCGCGGGCCGGTGCCGTCGCCCGGTGCCATCACAACGCGCTGAGATCTCGACGACGGGCGCCCGTGCCGCCTGCCGCGCCGCCCTGGAGGACGGGGGCGGCGGACCTACTCGTCCGGGGGGCACGGTCGGCCTCAGAGGGTCCGGTAGGGGGCCATTCGGCAGATTGGCGGGAGCGTTTAGACCCGGACAATACGGGTATCGAGCGTCCCATACGGCAGAATTCCCTGATGCATTCTCCGCTTCCCACACCAGGCGCCATGGAGCACGCCGTCCATCTCCGGCTCGTCCAGCCGTGGACCGGCGATCTCGAGCGCGCCCGGCACCGGCTCGACGACGGCTCGGCCGAGTGGCTGGGCAACCGCCTACCTGGACCCGAGGACCGGCCGACGGTGCGTCGCTACGAAAGCGACCTGATCCTGCCGATGCGCGAGCAGGCACGTCACATGGTGCTGCGCAAGGCCGCCCTGGTCGACCTCGGTCCCGTGACGGCCGTCCCGGGAGGGTTCGTCCTCGACGTCAGCTGGCGATCGGCCAACCTCGCGCCGCTCTTCCCGGTCTTCGTCGGCACGCTCACGGTGACGCAACACGAACTGGCCCTCGAAGGCTACTACGCCCCGCCAGGCGGCGAGATCGGCGTGATCCTCGACCGCGCGCTCCTCAACATCGCGGCACGCGGCACGGCGCGCTGGTTCCTCGCGCGGGTCGCATCCGCGATCGAGACGGCGTCGGATCCCGGCTAAGAGCGGCACGGCCGGCGTCTCCGGCCCGGCGTCTCCGGCCCGACGTCTCCAACCGCGCTACGTGGTCAGCGAGAACGGCGCGTCCGCCTCGATCCCCAGCTCGGCGAGCGCCGCCATCACCTGCGCGCGGTCGATGCGCTCACCCTCGGCCAGCGCGGCGAGCGTGGCCACCGCGATGTGCTCCGCGTCGATCTCGAAGAAGCGGCGCAGTGCCTCGCGCGTGTCGCTGCGGCCGAAGCCGTCGGTGCCGAGCGAGACCCACGTGCCGGGAACCCAGCGCGCAATCTGGTCCGGGACCGCGGTCACGAAATCGGTCGCGGCGATGATCGGCCCGGCGGCGCCCGCCTCGGAGAGTGCGGCGGTCACGAACGGGACCCGGCGCGGCTCGCCCGGATGCAGTCGATTCCAACGGTCGACGACGAGGGCTTCGACGCGCAGCTGTTGGTACGACGTGGCGCTCCAGACATCGGCCGCGATCCCGAACCGCTCGGCGAGCAGTTCCTGGGCACGCAGCACCTGCTGCATGATCGAGCCGCTGCCGAGCAGGGTGGCGCGGGCCCGCGGTTCGCCCTCCAGCGCGGGCGCCGGGCGGAAGCGGTACAGGCCACGCACGATCCCCTCGGCCACGCCTTCCGGCATCGGCGGCATCACGTAGTTCTCGTTGTAGAGCGTGATGTAGTACGAGGCGTCGAGGCCACCCAGCAGGCGCGCGATCCCGTCGCGGATGATCTCCGCCGTCTCGTAGGCGAACGCCGGGTCGTACGCACGGATGGCCGGGTAGGCCGAGGCGAGCAGATGGCTGTGCCCGTCGTCGTGCTGCAACCCTTCCCCGTGGAGGGTCGTGCGGCCGGCGGTCGCGCCCATCAGGAAGCCGCGCCCGCGCACGTCACCGAGCGCCCAGAACTCGTCCCCGGTGCGCTGGAACCCGAACATCGAGTAGAAGATGTAGAAGGGCAGCATCGGTTCGGCGTGCGTCGCGTAGCTCGTGGCCGCGGCCTGGAACGACGCGCTCGAGCCGGCCTCGGTGATGCCTTCCTCCAGCACCTGTCCGTCGGTTGCTTCTCGGTAGGAGAGGACCAGGTTCGAGTCCACGGGCTCGTAGCGCTGCCCGTGCGCCGAGTAGATGCCGACCTCCTTGAAGAGGGGATCCATGCCGAACGTGCGCGCCTCGTCGGGCACGATGGGGACGACCCGTCGGCCGATCGACCGATCGCGGATCAGGTTGCGCAGCAACTTGGCGAACGCCATGGTCGTCGAGACCGCCTGCCCAGCGGAGCCGGCGCGGAACTCCTCGAACGCCGCGTCGGCGGGCAGCTCGAGCGTCTTCGGGACGACCACGCGGCGCGGCAGCGGGCCGCCGAGGGCGCGCCGTCGTTCCAGCAGATAGCGGATCTCCGGCGCATCGGCCCCCGGGTGGTAGTACGGCGCCTCCTTGAGCTTCTCGTCCGGGATCGGCAGCTCGAGGCGATCGCGGAAGACGCGCAGCTCGGCCTCGGAGAGCTTCTTGGCCTGGTGCGTGATGTTGCGCGCCTCGACGCCCGGGCCGAGCGTCCAGCCCTTGACGGTCTTCGCGAGGATCGCGGTCGGGGCGCCCCGGTGGGCCAACGCGGCCGCATAGGCCGCATAGACCTTGCGGTAGTCGTGGCCGCCCCGTCGCAGTCGCTGTAGCTCGTCGTCTGTCTTGTCGGCCACCAGGGCCTGCAGACGCGGGTCGCCCCCGAAGAAGTGCTGGCGGATGTACGCGCCCGACTCCACCGAGAACTTCTGGAACTCGCCGTCGAGCGTCTCGTTCATACGGTGGACGAGCACGCCGTCCACGTCGCGCGCGAGCAGCTCGTCCCACTCGCGCCCCCAGATCACCTTGATGACGTTCCACCCGGCACCGCGGAAGAGCCCCTCGAGCTCCTGGATGATCTTGCCGTTGCCGCGCACCGGGCCGTCGAGACGCTGCAGGTTGCAGTTGACCACGAAGGTCAGGTTGTCGAGCCCATCGCGGCCGGCCAGGCCGAGCGCAGCCAGCGCCTCGGGCTCGTCCATCTCGCCGTCCCCGAGGAACGCCCAGACATGGTTCTGACTCGTATCTTTGATGCCGCGTGCCTGCAGGTAGCGGTTGAAGCGCGCCTGGTAGACCGCGGCGAGCGGCCCCAGGCCCATCGAGACTGTGGGGAACTCCCAGAAGTCCGGCATCAAGCGCGGGTGGGGGTAGGAGCTGAGCCCTTGCCCGGGCACCACCTCCCGGCGGAAGTGGTCGAGCTGCGACTCCGAGAGCCGCCCCTCGAGGTACGCGCGGGCATAGATGCCGGGGGCGGCGTGGCCCTGCACGAAGACCTGGTCGCCCATGCCGGGCGCGTCCTTGCCGCGGAAGAAATGGTTGAATCCGACCTCGTAGAGCGTCGCGGCCGAGGCGTACGTCGCGAGGTGGCCGCCGATCCCCGGGGTCAGGTTGTTGGCACGCAGCACCATCGCCACGGCGTTCCAGCGCACCATGCGGCGGATGCGGTGCTCCATCCACTCGTCGCCCGGGAACGGCGGTTCCTGTTCGGGGGAGATCGTGTTGATGTAGCGGGTCTGGGTCAGCGGCGGCAGCCCGATGTCGAGCTGGCGGGCACGTTTCAGGAGCCGATACAGGATGAACTGGGCACGATCGGGCCCGGCGGTCTGGACGACCGAGTCGAGCGCCTCGATCCAGTCGAGGGTTTCCTGGGGATCGCTGTCGGGGAGCTGGCGCTTGAAGTCGCCGTACGCGTCGAACATCTCGCGCGCATGGTAAAGCGGGCGGGCCGTTGGCGCCGCGGACGTCAACCCGCCCGCTCTTCCTCCGGCTCCGCCGCGGCGGAGCCGTCCGTGCAATGGGCCACCAGCCGTTCGAGCAGCGCGGTGAGGGCCTCCAGCTCCTGCGGGGCTAGCGCCTCGGCGAAGTGGCGCCGCACCCCTCCGAGGTGCACCGGCGTCGCGCCGCGCAGCCGCTCGAGGCCGGCCGGCGTCAGCACCGCGAACGCGCCGCGCGCATCGGACGGGCAGGTCACGCGCTGGACCAGGCCCTCCGCCTCGAGCCGGTCGACCACGCGAGTCATGCCGCTGCGGCTCAGCAGCAGGCGATCCGCCAGCTCGTGCATGCGAAGGCGGTGATCCTCGGCGTAGGCGAGCTGAACGAGCACGTCGTAGTGCCCCAGCGAGAGCCCGGCCTCGGCTCCCAACTCGGCCTCGAGCCGCCGCAGCACGACCGCGTGGGCCTGCAGAAAGGCGCGCCACGCGCGCAGCTCCGCCGGGCGCAAGCGACACTCGTCCGCCTCACCCGATCCGACGGCCGCCGCCGTGCCGCCCCGCTCCTCCTGGCTCACCATTGCGGCGGCGAGATCGGTGGGCTCGGCCATCCTGGGTCCCTACCTATCTTCACGAGCGCACATGATACCGCGCCACGAGATGTAGTTGCATACTCAATGATTGTCCTCTATAGTCAGCCCGAGGGTAACCGGTTGCGGTCGCAACGATGCGGCCGACACGACGGACGCGATCCCAGCCCCCAGGGCAGGAGCAGACTGATGGCCAAGTGGCAGCTCGATCCGGTGCACTCGACAGTGCAGTTCTCGGCACGGCACATGATGGTGACCAATGTGCGCGGCAAGTTCCGCGACTTCTCGGTCGACGTCGACTTCGACCCCGCCCATCCTGAGCAGGGCCGGGTACAAGCCTTCATCCAGGCGACCAGCATCGACACCGGCATGGAGCAGCGGGATCAGCACCTGCGCTCGGCCGACTTCCTCGACGCCGAGCACTACCCCACGCTCACCTTCACCGGCACGCGGGTCGAGCGAGTCGGCGATGACCGCTTCCGGCTGCACGGCGACCTGACGATCCGCGGGGCCACGCGGCCCGTCGCGCTCGAGGTGGAGTACATGGGTGTCGCCACCAACCTGCAGGGCGGCCTGAGCGCCGGGTTCACCGCGCACACGAAGATCAGCCGCAAGGAGTGGGGGCTGAACTGGAACGTGGGGCTCGAGGCGGGCGGCTGGCTCGTCAGCGACGAGGTGCGCGTCGAGATCGATCTGGAGCTCGTCTCCGCCGCGTCTGAGAAGGCCGGCGACGAGGCTGCGGTCGGGGCCGCCTGAGCGGCACCCTCCAAACGCACAGTATCGGCGACCCAGTCGGGCACCCGACGCCGCCTGGGAGACCGGTCCGGCCACCGGCGCGCCGCCGCAATGCGAGCCCGCTAGACTGCATCGCATGGCGGATCGATCGATCGACGACGCGAGGGAGCGCGGCCTGGATGGACGAGACGGTGCGAACTGAGCCCGGGACGGGCCAGCCCGCTTCGCGCGCGGCGGCCGTCGGCAACGACGGGGTCGCTCAGGGCGATGGCGGCACCGCCGGGCGGCCCCTCGGGGTCGGGATCGACGTCGGCGGGACCGGCGTCAAGGCGGCCGTCGTCGATCTCGCCACCGGCTCGCTCGTCTCCGCTCGCGTGCGGGAGAAGACGCCCTCCCCCTCGACCCCGGAAGCCGTGGCCGAAACGATCGCTCGGATCATCGAGCGGATCGAGGCGTCGGGACACCGCACGGCCGGTATGCCGACGGGCGCCGGGCTGCCGGGCGTCGTCAAGGACGGCTGGCTACGCACCGCGGCGAACATCGACCATGCCTGGATGGAGACGCGGGCGGAAGACGTCCTGGAACGATACCTCGCGCGACCCGTGCTGATCATCAACGACGCCGATGCCGCCGGGTTGGCCGAGTTGCGCTACGGCGCCGGCGTCGGGCAGCGTGGCGTCGTGCTGATGCTCACGATCGGGACCGGGATCGGCAGCGCGCTCTTCGTCGATGGCGACCTGGTGCCGAACACCGAGCTCGG
>JAKAMV010000490.1 GCA_021812735.1 Chloroflexota bacterium
GACCCAGCGGGTCTCCCGGCCGCGGGCGCCGTGGGTGCCACGGCGCGACCCGGTGCGGCGGGACGGCGTTGCGGCCGCCCCGGACCCCTCGACGCGCGGCGCGGCTGGCGTCACGCTGGCGCCTCGGCGCTGCCGTTCGCCGGAGCCGAGCTCATTGGCCGAGCAGCTGCTGCAGCTTGGGCGTGACGGCGTCGAGCGCCGCTTTCGCCGTGAGTTGGTTGTCGTTGAAGACGTTGGCGTCCAGCTCGTCCTGGAGCGCGGTGCTGAACTCGTTGTAGCCCTTGAACGACGGCTTGAGATGGGCGTACGCAAGGGCGTCGGCGAACGTCCGGCCGCCGTCGAACGAGGTGGCGTACTGGTCGGCCAGGACCTGCTTGTTGGCGGGCATCGATGCCTTGAGCGAGGCGACCATCGCCTGCAGCTTCGGCCCGGTGTAGCACTTGATGAACTCCCAGGCCGCATCGGGCGACTTCGACCCCTTGTAGGCAACGACGCCGCTCGGGTTGACCGAGGTCGCGGCGCCGGCGGGCCCCTTCGGCAGGGGAGCGACGCCGAACTTGATGCCGGCCGCCAGGTGCGTCGGGACGAGCCACGAGCCATTGGCCTCCATCGCGGCCTGGCCGTTCTCGAAGGCGTCACCCGAGCCGCCGGCCACGGGCTGCGCCATGACCTTGTCCTTGTAGATGAGGTCCTGCAGGAACTGGATGCCTGCCGCCGCCTGGTCGGTGTCGATGACGACGCGCTTCTTGTCGGCGCTCAGGATGTCCCCGCCGGCCTGCCACACGAGGGACGACCAGTAGTTCTCCATGTCCGAGGTCTCGGTGTAGAAGCCCCACTGCGAGGTCTTGCCGCCGGCTGTCTTGGTCAGCTTCGTTGCGGCGTCGACCAGCTTGGCCCAGTCCCAGGAGGCGTCCGGGTACGGCAGCCCGGCCGCGTCGAACATCGTCTTGTTGTAGAACAGGGCGATCGTGTTCAGGTCCCGCGGCAGCCCGTAGAGGTGCCCGTCGGGCGCCGTGAAGTCCTGCACCGCGAGGTCGACGAGCCCGCCGGTGTCGAACCCGTCCTTGGCGATGTACGGGTTGAGGTCGAGCAGCTGGTCCCGCGTCTGGTAGTCGGGGTACAGCGGCCCGTCCATCAGGAACACGTCGGGCGCGTTGCCGCCCGCGAGGTCCGTCTGCAGCTTGGGCCAGTAGGAGTCCCAGTCCGCGACGGACACCTTCACCGTGATGTTCGGGTTCAGCGCGTGGAACGCGTCCACGATCTTCTGCTGGTTGGCGAGCTCGGTGGTGTCGCCCCACATCGCGTAGGTGATCTTGACGGGCGGTCCCGCGTAGCTCCCGCAGGCCGCGGCGGCCGCCGCGGAGGGGGAGGCTGCGGAGGGGGAGGCTGCGGGCGATCCCGCGGGCGTGGAAGGCGTGGTCGAGGCCTGAGCGGTCGCTGCGCTGGCGGACGGCGGTGCGGAGACGGTCGCGGACGGCGTGGCGCTGCCGCACGAGGCGACCAGCATCACGGCGGTGGCCGCGACGACGAGCCGCGGGCTGCGAGGAACTCGGAAGGCACGCATCGGGATCCTCCTCAGGACAACGGGTGGGGAGTGGAGCCGCCGAGCCACGCCGGCAGCCACTCCGCCTCGGCGGCGATCAGTTCGTCGGTCATGCGCCAGGCTTCGTCGAGCGTGAGCCGGGCCTGGACCTGCGGGTCGGTGAGCACCGCGTGGTAGACGAGGTCGCGGTCCTCGTCGAGCGCGGCGCGGACGGTCAGCTCCTGGGTGTCGACAGCGGGGCGCGTGTACGCCGCGCACTGCGGTGGCAGGGCGGCGACGGCCACCGGGTGGACCCCCAGGCCGTCGACCAGCGCCGGCACCTCGACGCACGCGTCGGCGGCGAGGTTCGGGACCAGGCGGCCGCCATCGTTGGGGACGTTGGCGACGATCCGTGCTGGGTCGCCGGTCAGCATCGCGTGCACGATGACCGCCGCGTACTCGCCGCTGCGCTCGATCTCGAACGGCTCCCCCGCGTCCAGGCGGCGCTTCGTGTCGGCGTACTCATCGAGGTTGTGCGCCACCCGGTCGAGGTACTCGCCGATCGGGATGTGGAGCTCCTCGACGAGCCTGCCCTTGGGGATGAACCACGGGTTGTACTCGGCGTGGTGCTCGGACGACTCGGTGGGATACAGCCCGAACCGGCGGAACAGGTCCGCGCGGACGAGGTCGTCGTCGGGCGAGCGACCGGCGTTGATGAAGGCGCCGAGCGCCGGGTACAGGTCGGTGCCGCGGTGTTCGAGGCGGGTGACCCAGGCGACGTGGTTCACGCCTGCCGTCTCGGCGGTCACCTCCTCGAACGGCACGCCCAGGTAGCCGGCCAGCGTGTGAATCGTCCAGTGCACGGAGTGGCACAGGCCCACCGTGGGCAGCCCGACCGCCTCGTCGACGGCGCGGACGAGCATCGCCATGGGGTTCGTGTAGTTGAGGAACAGGGCGGTTGGGCAGACCTCGGTCATGTCCTCGGCGATGCCCAGCATCACCGGGATGGTCCGGAGCCCGCGCAGCACGCCCCCGACGTTGATCGTGTCGTTGATCGTGTAGCGCAGGCCGTACCGGCCAGGTACGTCGAAGTCAAGTCGCGTCGCGCGCGCACCGCCGACCTGGATGGTGTTGATCACGTAGTCGGCACCGGCGAGCGCCTCGCGCCGGTCGATGCTGGCGCGGATCGTCGGGGCGGCCCCCAGCGCAGCGGCGGTCCATTGGGCCATGCGCACGGCCGTGGCCAGCCGGTCGGCATCGATGTCGTGGAGCACGATCTCGGCGCCCCGGAGCTCCGGGTAGGCGAGGAAGTCCCCGAGCAGGCTCCGGGTGAACTCGACGCTCCCCGCGCCGACCAGGACGATGCGAGTCATCGCGCTCCCTTCTTGGTGCGATCGGCGCGGCCTGCCGACCGACCGCTCACTTGACGGCCCCAGCGACGCAGGCACGGCTCCCGTCGATGCATCGTTGGGTCCTCGCGCCCGCCTAGACGCCCAGGATGTGCGTGAGCCCCTGGCTGTGGTATCGGCCAACCCAGCCGGGGTGGTCGGGGTCCTGCCCGCGCCGACGGGCGAGGGCGAACGCGAGGAGTGCCACGGGCGGGACCGTGGTCAGCGGCGCGTGGTCCTCCGCGGTGGCCTCGGGGATCGGCAGAAGGACGCTGCCCTCGATCGCCCGTCTGGGGGCCACCTCGATCACGCGGGCGCCCCAGGCGGCGGCGTGGGCGGCGACATCCAGGGTCGCTGCCCGTCCGGGCCCTTCGGGCATCAGGGCGATCACGACCGAGTCCGCGCCGACAATGGTCGCGACGCCTGAGGCCATCTCCCAGGTCTCGGTGCCCTCGGCGTGGACGATCGCCATCTCCTTGAGCTTGAGGGCCGCCTCCATGGCCGCGGGATGGGCGGCACCGCTACCCACGACGAACAGGTGCTCGGCGCGCGCGATCTCCTCGGCGAGAACGGTGACCAGCGGCTCCGCGGACGCGATGGCGGCCGCCGCGTGGTCCGCTGCCAGCGCGATCGCGCCGCGGATCCGCTCCGCCCGATCGCCACCGAGCAGCTCCGCGAGCACGAGCTCGGTCGCCACGAGGGTGGCTGCGAACGTCTTGGTCATCACGGGCACGTGGCTCGGACCGCCGGCCGAGTGGACGACGTGGTCGGCGAGTCCGTCGAGGGTGCTCCCCGCGACGTGGACGACCCCAACCGTTGGCACGCGCCCACGCAGCGCCTCGACCGCGCCCAGCACGTCGCGGAACTCGCCGGAGGCCGAGATGCCCAGCAGGGCATCACCCGAGTCGAGCTTGGGCGCGTACGTCCGGAAGTCACCCGCGGTCAGCGGCACCACGATGGGGTCGTCCGGATTCGCATGGCGCCGATACAGCGTGGCGGCAGCCAGCGACGAGTGATACGAGGTGCCGTTGCCGATCACGTACACGCGCCGGATGCCGCCGCGGCGCAGCGCCGCCGCGGCATTGCGCGCACCCTCGAGGCTCTCGGTGAGCGTGCTGCGGACGGCCGCGGGCAGGGCCAGGATCTCGGCCGGGATGATGCCCTCGATCATGCGGGCTGGGTGCTCCTTTCCGGGGACGATGCGAGGACGACGCGGACGGACCTCGCCCTGAGGGCGGCGACCTCCGCGGGATTGGCGTCGGCGTCGGTCACCAGGACGTCCACCTCGTCGATGCCGAACACGTACGCGGGCGCGACAGCGCCGAGCTTCGAGCTGTCGGCGAGGACGATGCAGGCTCGAGCCGCGCGCCGGAGCGCCCGGTCGGTCAGGATCTCGGGGATCGAGTCGTTCATGAGCCCGCGCTCGGCGCTCAACGCCCCGATGCCCATGAACAGCGCATCCGCGCGCAGCTCGCGGAGCGACAGCTCGGCGAGGTGGCCGAGTGTCGAGTGCATGTCCGGCCGCACGACGCCACCGAGGACCACCAGCTCGATCCCGGGCCGGTCGAGCAGGACCCCAACCACATCGAGGGCGTTGGTGATCACGGTGAGGTGCCGGTCGACGAGGCGGCGCGCGAACTCGAGCGCCGTGGTCCCGCTCGAGATGGCGATCGTCTGCCCGTCCTCGACAAGGTCGGCGGCGGCCGTGGCGATCGCGCGCTTGGCCAGAAGCCGCGGGTCGGGCGATTCGTGCGCGGGTGCGGGCGCACCGGCTGCCGCGCCCCCGTACGTCCGGACGAGGACGCCATCTGCGGACAGTCGCGCAAGGTCCCGGCGGATGGTCGAGGGCGTCACGCCGAGGTCCCTGGCCAGCATCTCAACGCTCGCTTGGCCCGCTTCGTTGAGACGTGCCAGCAGCTCGGATCGTCTCTCAGTGCTCAACATGCGCGGATCTTGCGCCCCAACTGCGCAGTCTGTCAAGTGATGCTGCGTGATATGGGCACGATTATGCTTGTGTCGGCGCGGATCGCGCGCTAGCATCGTGGAGCCAATCGAATTGAGGTAATGTCGTGGTGTTCCAGTCCGGCACGCGTCGCGGCCTCGACGCTTGCGCCTCGCCCCGCGGGACGTTCGCGGTTCTGGCGCTCGACCATCGCCAGAACCTGCGGCGCGAGCTCCACCCGGAGGCGCCGGGCGCGACGACCTACGACGAGATGGCCGAATTCAAGCGCGCCGTCGTCCGCGCGCTGGCGCCATCCGCGACCGGTACCCTGCTCGATCCGGAGGTCGGCGCGGCACAGGTGATCGCGGACGGGTCATTGCCGGGCAAGGCGGGGCTGATCGTGGCGCTCGAGGCCACCGGGTTCAACGGACCGCCGACGGCGCGGGTGTCGAGGATCCTTCCGGGCTGGTCGGTGGAGAAGGCCAAGCGGATGGGCGCCTCGGCCGCGAAGCTGCTCGTCTACTACCACCCGGCCGCGGCCAATGCCGACCAGCAGGAGCGGCTGGTGGCCGACGTCGCCGCGCGCTGTGCCGGGCAGGACCTGCCCCTGTTCGTCGAGCCGCTCGGCTACGACCCGGCGACAGGGGGCCGACTGGCGGGCGAGCAGCGGCGGGGCTGTGTCGTGGAGACGGCGCGACGGCTGACGAGGAGCGGGGGCACGATCCTCAAGGCGGAGTTTCCGTACGACGCGACCGTCAGGGACCCGTCGGCCTGGGCCGATGCCTGCGCGGAGCTCGACTCCGTGAGCGCGGTTCCGTGGGTGCTCCTGTCGGGAGGCGTGGACGACGAGACCTTCGAGCGTCAGGTCGCGGCGGCATGCCGTGCCGGCGCCTCAGGCGTTCTCGTGGGCCGGTCCGTGTGGGCGCAGTCCGCCACGATGGCCCCGCGCGAGCGCGACGCGTGGCTCGCCAGCGAGGGGCGGTCCCGGCTGGAGAAGCTCGTCCGGCTGGTGGACGAGCTCGGGACCCCGTGGCACGCACGCCCCAACCCGCTCGACGGTGTGGCCGGCCCCGGCGAGGACTGGTACCGGCAATACTCAGCGGGATGACGGACCCCACGCGCCACGCAGGCGCCGCCCGGCGCGACATCGACGTGCTGGTCCTTGGCGAGATCAACCCGGACGTGATCGTCCGGGCCGCCGACCCGCGACCGGCGTTCGGTCAGGTCGAGCTCATGGTGGACTCAATCGATCTGGTCATCGGCAGCTCGTCAGCGAGCTTCGCCTGCGGCGCGGCACGGCTGGGCCTGCGCACGGCATTCGTCGGCGTTGTCGGCGACGACGCGCTTGGGCGGTTCATGCTCGACGCCATGCGGGCGCGCGGCGTCGCCGTCGAGAGCTGCCGCGTGGACCCGGACGTGCCGACCGGGGCATCTGTCATCCTGACCAGCGGAGCTGACCGGGCGATCCTCACGGCGCCCGGGACGATGCCGCTGCTGCGCGGCGTGGACATCCCCGACGCGCTCGTCGCGCGGGCGGGCCACATCCACGTGGGCAGCCTGTTCCTGCTCGACGCCCTCCGGCCTGCGCTCGCGGCTCGGTTCGCCGCCGCCCGCCAGAGCGGCCTCACCACCTCGGTCGACTGCAACTGGGACCCGCGCGGGACGTGGGACGGCGGGCTCCGCGAGATCCTGCGCGAGACGGACGTGTTCCTGCCGAATGCCGCCGAGGCCACGCGGATCACCGGCACGGACGATGTCGAGGCCGCGGCGCGCGCCCTCGTCGCCGACGGCCCGCGGGTCGTCGCGGTCAAGTGCGGGACGGACGGCGCGCTCGCGGTGACCCGCGACGGCAGGGTGAGGCGGGTCCCGTCGCTGCCGGTCCAGGCCGTGGACACCACGGGTGCCGGGGACTCGTTCGATGCCGGCTTCCTCAGCGGCTTCCTGGCCGGTCGCCCGGTCGGGGAGTGCCTCGCCCTGGGCGTGACCGCGGGCTCGCTCTCGACACGTCGCGTGGGTGGGACGACCGCGCAGCCCACCCTTGCAGAGGCGGAGGCCGCCGCGCGCGACGCGGGCCTGCTGCCGGCTTCCGAATGACAGCCGGATCCCCGCTCGAGGTGGCTCCCGGATCCGCGGGCTGGCCACGCCGCCTCGTCTGCGTCTGCGCCAACCCCTCGATCGACAGGATCGCCGCGGTCGACCGCCTGGTGCCCGGTGAGGTCCACCGGCCCGAGCCGCTGTCGGTCGTTCCCGGCGGCAAGGCGCTCAACGTCGCGCGCGCCGCCGCGCGCCTCGGGATGCCGGTCCGCGCGATCGCCGTCCTGGGCGGCCACGCTGGCGCCTGGATGGACGCCGACCTGCACACGCGGGGGATCGCGACCCGCATCGTCCGCGTCGCTGGGGAGACGCGGACCTGCCTGTCGGTGCTTGACCACGCCACCGGGCTGCTCACCGAGTTCTACGAGCCGGGGCTCGCGGTCGACGAGGCAAGCTGGGGAGAGCTCGAGGCCGCGTTGCGTTGGGAGCTCGCCGAGGATCCGCTCGGTGCGCTGGTCGTCCTCGCCGGAAGCCTCCCGCCAGGATCGCCCGAGGACGGGTACCGCCGGCTGGCCGAGAGCGTGTCGGAGGCCGGAGGGCGCGCCGTG
>JAKAMV010000491.1 GCA_021812735.1 Chloroflexota bacterium
GGGGATGGCCGGGTCATACGCCTGGGTGCTGGCGCCCAGCTTGAGGCCGACGGCGGCAAGCGCGTTGGCGGCATCGCCCAGCGACATGCTCCGCAAGTCCGGCACCGGAACCGCGGAGGGGCCCACAGCCACGGTGAGATTGATCGTCGTGCCGGCGGGGACCGACGCGCCCGGCTTGGGATCCTGCGAGAGGACGGTGTCGGCGGGAACGGAGGTGCTCTGCTGGGTCGCCGACCGAACGGTCGAGAGGCCCAGTGCGGCCGCCTGCGCGGCAGCGTCGGAGTAGAGCGCGTTGACGAGGTTCGGCACGGTCACCGAGGGACCCGAGGTGTTCCCCTGCGGCGACTCCGTCGGGATCACCACGCCGCTGGAGATCATCCTGAACAGCAGGATGGCGGCGACGATCAGGATGCCGATGCCCAGGAGGCCGGCGATCCAGGCCCACGGGCCGCTGCCGTCATCCTCAAGCGCCTCCTCGTAGCGCCGTGCGATGGGGACCGACCCTGGCGGCGGGGCGCTCTGCGAGGGCGCCGGAGCCACGGGCGCATAGGCCTCGGGCGGGTAGTTCACGTTCGGCCTAGTGGCCGTCTGGGCGGCAGCGGCGGCGGCAGCGGCGATGCCGGGCGCCGGCGGGGTATCGACGAGGAACCCGTCGAGGGTGCCACCCATGGCGGCCGCGGACGGATACCGGTCCGCCGGGTCCAGGGCCATCGCCCGGGCAACGATCGCGTCGAGGGCCGGCGGCACCGACGCGCGCAGCGAGGAGGGCCGCGGCGGCGGCGTCGACAGGCGGGCGAGCGCCACAGCGGCGGCGCCGTCGCCTGAGAACGGCCGCTGGCCTGTCAGGGTCTCGAAGAGGACGATCCCCAGCGCGTAGATGTCGGACGCCGCCGTCGCCGGCTCGCCGCGCGCCTGCTCGGGCGCGAAGTAGTGCACCGAGCCCATCGTCAGGCCGGGCAGCGTCACCTGCGCATCGTCGAGGGCGCGCGCGATGCCGAAGTCCGCGACCTTGACCCGGCCATCGCGACTGATCAGGATGTTCGACGGCTTGACGTCGCGGTGGACGATCCCCCGCGAGTGGGCGGCGTGGAGCGCTCGCGCCACCTCGGCGCCGACGCGGGCGGCCTGCCGCGGTGCCAGCGGCCCGTTCTCGCGCAGGATCGAGGCGAGGTCCTGGCCGTCCACCATCTCCATGACGATGTACTGGTCGCCGCCCTGGTCCTGGCCGGAGTCGAACACGGCCACGATGTTCGGGTGGCTCAGCGAGGCGGCGGCCCGTGCCTCGTCGCGGAATCGGGCCACGAAATCCGGGTCCTGGCCGAATTCGGGCCGGAGCACCTTGACCGCCACGTCCCGCTCGAGCTGGGCATCGCGCGCACGGTAGATCGTGGCCATGCCGCCTTGGCCCAGGAGCTCCAGGAGGCGGTACCGACCGCCGAGGATGCTGCCGATCTCGGTCACGTGTGGCGATCTCCTGCTGGCGCGGGCCCGCGGTGGCGACTCAGATGTCGAGCGAGCGGAGGAACGAGCGGAACTCCCCGCCGAACTCGGGGCGGACGAGCGCCAGCTCCACAGACGCCTGGAGCCAGCCCATCGTGGTGCCGGCGTCGAATCGCCGCCCCTCGAAGGCGTAGCCGAAGACACTCTGCTCGTCCATCAGCGCGTGGATCGCATCGGTCAGCTGGATCTCGCCACCAGCGCCCCGCTGCGTCTGCTCGAGCTTGTCGAAGATCTTGGGCGTCAGCACGTAGCGTCCGATCACCGCCAGGTTCGACGGCGCCGTCCCCGCGGCCGGCTTCTCGACGAGCTGGCTCACGTGGTAGGTCCGCTCGCCGTCCGAGTCGAGGCCCACGCGACCGCCGCCGATCACGCCGTACCGGCGCGTCTCGTCCTCGGGGACCTCCATGACGGCCACCACCGAGCCGTGGTGCTGGTGGTAGGCGTGGATCAGCTGGCCGATGCACGGCCGGTCGCTGATGACCACGTCGTCGGGGAGGATGACCGCGAACGGCTCGTGGCCGATGAGGTCCTTCGCCATGAGCACGGCGTGGCCGAGGCCCAGCTGCTCCTTCTGGCGGATGTAGGCGACCTGCGCGAGGTCGGTGATATGGCGCACCTGGCGCAGGCGCTCGATGTCGCCCTTCTCCTCGAGGAGGTGCTCGAGCTCGAAGTTGAGGTCGAAGTGGTCCTCGATCGCGCGCTTCTGGCTCGAGGTGACGATGATCACCTGCTCGATGCCGGCGGCGACCGCCTCCTCGACGGCGTACTGGATGACGGGCTTGTCGACCAGCGGCAGCATCTCTTTGGGCTGCGCCTTGGTCGCGGGCAGGAAGCGGGTTCCCCAGCCGGCGGCCGGAAACACGGCTTTTCGGACGCGCATCGAACCTCTCGGCAGCGGGCGTGGCGTGGCGCCTAGTATACCGGTGGCCCGGCGTCCTCAACCTCAGCCGGTCTGGCGGACGCCCTCGACGAAGCGCGCCACCAAGGTCGAGAACGTGCGAGGACGGTCCATCGGTGCCTGGTGCACGGCCCGGCCGAGGACCACGTGGCTCCCCGAGCGGCACGACTGTGCCCACGCCTCTCCGCCCGGCGCGAACACGAGGTCCAGGGCGCCGTTGACCAGGAGCACGGGCGTCCAGAGCAGGGCCAGCCGCTCGAGGTACGGTGTCCCGGCAACCGCCCGGAGGGCGCCCGCCCCGCCCCGCGGCCAGAACCCGTCCTCGATGACGGGATCTGCGGTCCGCGGCGGGTAGCGGACCCGGAACCAGGTGCGGCCGACGGCGTCCACCAGGCCGCGGGGCGCGTGCGCCAGAACCCAGGCGAGCATCCGGAACGGCAGGGCGACCGGGCCGCGCGGCTCGGCAGAGCAGCCCGCGAGCACGAGGCCGGCCACCCGCTCGGGGTGGCGATGCGCCGTGTCGATCGCGACGTAGCCGCCCAGAGACAGGCCCACCACCACCGCCCTCCCGTCGGGGCACTCGGCGGCGATGGCGTCGGCCACCGAGTCGGCGGCGCCCTCGCGCGTGAACGGCACGGCGGCGAGGGTGCCGTGTCCGGGGAGGTCGACCGCGATGCAGCGGTAGCGCTCGGACAGGAGGCGCAGCTGGGGAGACCACTGGGCCCGCGTCAGGAGCGTGCCGTGGACGAACACGATCGCCGGCGCGCCGAGGGGCCCCGTGGCGACCCACGCACCGGCGGCCGGTGAACCGCTCAGACGGCCCGGTGCTCGATCGCCCACAGCGCGGCCTGCGTCCGGCTAGCCAGGTCCAGCTTGCCGAGGATGTTGGAGACGTGGGTTCGCGCGGTCCGCTCGGTGATGTCGAGCAGGGCCGCGATCTCCTTGTTCGAGTGGCCGCGCGCGACCAGGCGGAGGACCTCGCGCTCGCGCTCGGTGAGCGGCTCGTGGCCCGGGTGCGCGCCGCGGATCCGCTGTGCCAGCATGCGGGCCACCTGGGGGTCGAGGTGGACCTCGCCCGCGTGGGCACGCCGGATCGCGACGGCCACGTCGTCTGCCTCGGCGTCCTTGAGCAGGTATCCCGAGGCGCCGGCCTCGAGCGCGGCGGCGACGCGGTCCTCCTCGATGAAGCTCGTGAGCGCCACGATCTCGATGTCGGGGTGGCGACCCTTGATCGCCGCGATCGCCGCGATGCCGTCCATGGCCGGCATGACGATGTCCATCAGCACGACGTCGGGGAGCAGGGCATCGGTCAGCTCCAGGGCGCGCTTGCCGTTCTCCGCCTCGCCGACGACGTCGATGTCGTCGAGGAGGTCGAAGAAGCCGCGCAGGCCGCGGCGGACGACCGTGTGGTCGTCGACGATCAGGACGCGGATGCGACGGGCCCCTTGCCGGTCGGCCGCGCGCGCTCCGGTGTCGGCATTGCTCATCGGGGTCAGGATACGCGGTACGCCCGGCCCGGAGACCCCCCAGTCAGCCCTGCTCGCCGGGGGCGGCGGGGTCCGACGCCGCCATGGCGACGGCAGCGGCGTCGCGCTTGCGGGCCCGCTCGCGCCGTGCGGTCGCCAGGCGGATCGAGGTGAACGGGATCCTGACCTCGCGGAACACCTCGGTGGACACCAGGAACCCCGCCAGCAGCAGGACGATCCCCACCAGCTTGCCGAGCGAGCTGATCGCCGTCGAGCCGGCGACGCTCAGCGAGTCCGTCGCCAGCGGGACCAGGGCGCCCGCGGCGATCAGCAGCGTGGCCGGCACGCGGGAGTGCAGGCGCCCTGCGAGCAGGTCCCGGGCGGCGCCCGGAAGGGACGCCACGAAGTTGACCGCGATGGCGGGCACGGCGATCAGCAGGTTGAACAGGAACTGGTCGCCCGGCTGGGTCGGGTCCAGCGAGTACGGCAGGATGCGCCGCTTGGGCATGAACACGTATGCGGAGAACACGGCGCCCAGCAGGAGGGCCATGCCGCCGGGGATGTTCATCACGGGCGCCAGGAGGTGTAGATAGGCGGGCATCGCGTCGCCGATGGGCTGGCCGGCATCGTTGAGGACGTAGCCGGGCGCGGGCAGCGGCGGCATCACCACCGTGACCGCAATGCCGATGAGGGTGAGCACCCCGACGAAGGCGGCTGAGACGATTGCCCAGCGCTCGCTCACGAAATACGACTGCACGAACACGATCACGGCGGTCACGAAGGCGCCGACCGCGTACACGAACGGCAGCGGCCCAGCCCCCGCGTTCTTCGGGCTGATCCCGCCCATCAGCGCCACGAAGCCGGCGAGCAGGAACAGCGCGGCGTACGTGTAGCCGAACCTCGTCCGGGCGAGCAGGAACCCCGTGCCGAGGCCCAGCCACGCCGCCGTCATGATCCCGCCGGCGAGGTACCACATGCGGTACAGCGGCTCGCTCCAGCCGGCTGCGGCGGCGAACGCCTCGGCGCCGGACCCGAGGGTATAGCACAGCGTGCCCACCGCCCACGCGAGCTGGAAGCCGTGGCGGCGATCCCGCCACTGGTCGACGAGGAGGACCGTGAACACGGCCGCGAGGACCGCCGTCAGGGCCGGGATCGCGATGGTCACGGTTGCTCGCTGGACCTCCCGTCAGCATCCACCGTCGGGGCAGCCTCCCCGGAGGTGCCGGGCGCGCCTGGCGCGGGCAGCGCCGCGGCGGGCCGTCGTCGCGGGCCCGACGCCTCGCGCGCGACCACCTCGTGTCCGGCGACGAAGGCGAGCAGGAGCCGGTCGAGGAGCCAGGTCGAGGCGTCGAACAAGTCTCCGACCCGAGCCGCGTCGACCCCACGGCGCCGGGCGACCACGCCCAGCTCGGCGAGGAACGGCCGCCGCGCGGACACGAACATCGACACGCCGTCGGCGAGTGAGACGTTGTACAGGGCCAGCCGCTCGCCGAGGCGAGCCGCGAGGTCGATCGCCTCGCGCTCGGCGAGGGCGCGCGCCTGGCCGGTCTCGTCGAGGTGGCGGACGAGCGCGGCCACCAGCTGGCGGCCGATGTCGCGGAACGAATCCCGGTCGGCGGCCGGCACCCTCGTCCGCAGGTCCATCGCCGTCCCGTGCTGCTCGCTGTAGCGTCGCCGATACGCCGCGGACAGCCGGTCGGCGTTGGACCCGAGGGAGGCGAGGCCGTGCTCGGGACCGGTCCGCCGGGCCGCCATCAGGCGCTCGAGCGCCTTGCGCTCGAACCGGCGATGGCCTCCCGGCGTCGTGAATGCCGGGACCCGCCCCTCGTCCGCCCAGCGGCGGAGCGTGTCGGGATCGACGCCCAGCAGCCGGCTCGCCGCGCCGAGGGCGAGGCGCTCGGGCTGGGGCCGGTCTGCTGGCTGCCGGTCACTGGTCACGGTCTCTCCCGGTGGGACGCCCGGTACGCCGCAATACTCCCTGAATGTAGGAAAATCTGGGCCCCACTGGCGCTCGACGGCGGCGAGTGTACCACCCGACCGGCGGGATCGGCAGCGGTCCAGGGCGCGCGCCGGAGGCGGTGGTCGGCGGTCCGGTCAGGCCGGGACGAACTCGTGGTCGTCCCGGTGGATCCCGTCGCACAGCCCGTACGACGGCGGCTCCGTCGGGAGCGCGACCGGGCGCATGATCTCGCGAACCTCGCCGCGGCGGCACAGCCGGTAGCCGTGCTCGGCCATCCACCGGCGTGCGCACGCCGGGTCTCCGTGGAACTGGTGCGGACCGGGGTTGATCGGCGCCGCCTCAGCCCAGCCGGCGGGCACCTCCGGCGCCACGACGTCGAGGATGCTGATCCGCCAGGGAGTTCCGGTGATGACCTCCCGGCAGCCGTCGCAGCGCTTCGCGATGTTGTCGTTGACGATCGTGCGGATCGTCACGCCCATGATCTCCATCGAGTCGGAGGATAGCAGTCCGCGGATCTGCCGGATGGGGCGCCGCTCAGGCCACGAGGCCCGGCGGAAGCCGCCGGGACATCGACACGGCGACGGGCGTCGCGTGGCGGGTGAAGAACCGTCCGCCATCGCGGTTCGCGGACTCGTGGTCCACCGCCCATCGCGCGTAGCCGCGGCCGCGGGCCCAGGCGAGGGCGGCGTCGAGGAGGTGCGAGGCGATGGAGGTGCCGCGGAGCTCCTCGCGGGTGAACGCCGCGGTGACGCTCGCCGTGGACGGGTCGCGGACGAGCATCGCCACGTCGGTGGAGCACGGCCCGATGCGCAGGTGCGCGACGGCGCGCCCGTCCCGCTCGGCGATCATCACGGCGGTGGCGCCGTCGCCGAGGTCGCGGCGGACCAGCTCAGGCGAGGGCGCCCGGGCCGGGCGCAGGAAGATCGGGGAGGCGCCCAGATGGCGCCACAGTGCGGCGTCGAGCTCGGCCACGGCGACGGCGTCCTCGGGACCGGCCCGCCTGACGGCGATGCCCTCGGGGAGTGGACCGGCGTCGATCGGGTCGAGCGGCCCGACCAGGTCGATGACGTACAGGCCGAAGCCGAGCCTGGCCATCGCGGACTGCGTCTCCGCGTCGTGGGCGGGGATCGTGATCGCGTGCTCGGGGCAGGCGGCGCGGATCCACCCCTCGGCGAGCTGCGTGTAGAGGCGCTCGCGGAGGCGGGTCGCCGCCGGGCCGAGGGCCGCGTGACCCACGTCCGGGGTGTAGGCCCAGCGCCCGCCGTGGCCGTCGAGGATCACCGCGGCCTGGAACGCCACCAGCTCGCCGTCGTCCTCCACCGCGAGCCCGGCCCCACGCTCGATCAGGCGGGCCACGGCCCTCGCGACGGCGACCGGGTCCTCCCACGCGACGGGCACGAGGGGCTCGGCTCGGCGGAGGCCGGCGATCCCGCTCGCCACCAGGCGCGCAGCGGCGTCGACGTGCCTCGGGGCGAGCGGGACGATGGCCATGGGTCAAGGATGCCCCAGCAGGCCGCCGGACGCAGCACCCGGCGGTTCCCCGCGGCGCGCCGCCCGCGCCGCCGGCAACTGGTACCCCCAACCGGATTCGAACCGGTGATCTCCGCCTTGAAAGGGCGGCGTCCTAGGCCTCTAGACGATGGGGGCACGCGCCAGCGGAGGGCCGGG
>JAKAMV010000492.1 GCA_021812735.1 Chloroflexota bacterium
CCCGGGTTCTCCGGCAGGTCACGGACGTGACCGTACGAGGCGAGGACCTGGTAGTCCGCGCCGAGGTAGCGCTCGATGGTCCGCGCCTTGGCGGGCGATTCCACGATCACGAGATGCTTGGGCATGGCGGCCGGGAGTGTAGCATCGGCACCTTGCCCGGCCGTCACCCCGCCTCCGGCCCGCCCGGGCCGCCGCGAGCCGGGCGTTCGCGAGTCGCACCCCGGAACGTCCCGCTACACCTCGCGGATGCGGCGGAGGAAGTCCTCGTCGATGTCGTCCCCGAGGTCGGCGGCACCGCCGTCCCAGCTCTCGATGACAGCCGGGAGCGTGCTCCCGAAACCCGGGCCGCGGGCCGCGGCCTCGTTGTCCTGGCCCCCCCGACCGGAGACGACGTCGTCCTGGTGGCGCGCGACGGCACCCGTCGGGATCTCCAGGAGGCGGATGACCAGGTAGGGGAAGAAGAACGTGTTCTCCGACTGGTCCACGAACACGGGGCGCTTGCCGTCCGTCGTTCGCAGGTTCGTGCACAGGAGGCCGGCGTCGGAGGCCACGGGCAGCTCGAACAGGTCCGCGAGCAGCGGCTGCTCGTTGGCGATGTGCAGGACGACGTTGCGGATCACGGGGTGATCCTCGCGGATCGGCCGTGCCGTGTCACCCTGACGATGGTCCGGCCGGGAAGGTGACCGGCTACGGCCGGTAGAAGTCGATGACGAGACGCGTCCGCCCATTTGACACCCACACGCCGATCCCGACCTCCGTGTACAGCGAGTTCATCAGGTTGCGGTAGTGGCCGCCGTTGTACGGCTTCTCGCTCTGGAAGAAGAGGTGCGAGCCGAGCACCGACGCGTAGGGGCTGATGTCCTCGCAGCCGATGTTCTCCGCCCAGTTGTAGCTGGTGAAGCCGGCGCGACGAAGCCGGTCGCCCGGCGTCCCGCCGTAGAAGTGGTTGCACAGTCCGTTCGTGGCAAGGTACTTGGCGTACGGCCGCGAGACCGCCGTGCTGATGGCCGCCGACAGTCGCAGCGGCGCCACGTTGCGCCCGCCAGGAGACGAGCACGCGCCCGACGAGGTGACCCAGCCGCCCGTCCGCGTGCAGTTCATCAGGCCGAGGTAGTAGGTCTCCACGGCGGCCCAGCTCGCGGCGGCGCCGCCCGAGCCGCCGGACCCGGTTGGAGCGGGCTTGGGCGCGGGGGCCGGCTTGGGCACGGGCTTGGGCGTCGCCGCCACGGTCGCGGCCGTCTTGGCCGCCGCGGTCGCGGCTGGCTTGGACCGCACGGTGAAGGTCCCGCTGGTCGCGGCGAGCGGGACCCCGGCGGCCGACCTCGCGGAGGCGGCGAGGGCCATCACGACCTTCGCCCCGTACGGCAGGCTGGCGGCCGGCGTGAACACCAGCACCGTGTCCCGCTCGGCCCACGCGGTCGTGCCGCGGACGGCCTTGCCGTTCGCGGTCACCCGGAACGCGGCGGCCGTGGCGGCACGGTCCATGGCGGCCGTGAACCGCACGGACAGGACCGCGGTCACGGCCTGGGCCTTGGCGCCGTTCAGCGGACGGAAGCGCACGACCGACGGCGCCGCCGGCGTGCGCACGGTGAGCGCGGGGATGGCCCCGAAGGCCGTACCCTCGGCGTCCGTGAGGCCGGCGAGGCTCACCCGGTAGGCCGTGCCCGGCGCCAGCGGCTCGCTCGGCGTGAACACGTACTCGCCGGTCCCGGCGCCGGGCGAGACGGTGCCGGCGACGGCCGGGCTCGTGCGGAGCGCCGCTTGGACGGCCGCCAGGGCAACGGGCCTGTCGAGGCGGATCAGGAACGTGGTGTCCACCGCGGCCAGCGTGCCGACCAGGTTCGACGCGCTGACCGTTCCCGATCCGGCGGCGGCGGTCATCACGACCGCATGGGCGGGCGCGGCAAGCGGGGTGCCGTCCGCGGCTCGCGCTGCCGTCCCGACGGTGATGGCGTAGAGCGTGTCCGGCGCCCAGCCGCGTGTCGGCGTGATGGTGAGCGTGGAGCCCTTCGCGTCCCAGGAGAGGGAAACGTCGGCGTCGGGCGTGATCCGGAGCGCCTGGGCCACGGAGGCCGCGTCCATCGGCGTGTCGAACCCGACCGTGAACGGCGCCCTGAGCGCGTGGCCGGTGACGATCGCGTCGAGCAGCTGGGCTGCGATCGTCCGCGCGGGGGACGGCGGGACGGCGACCGACGGGGCGGCACGGGTGCCCGCCAGCAGCGCCACGGCGACCAGCCCGGCGGCGCCCGCGAGCCCGAGAGCCCGCCTCCGGCCAATCGGCCGCGCCGCGGCGGCGAGGTAGACGGCGGTCAGGACGGGCAGGGCAAGCAGCATTGCCCCGAGCTTCCGCAAGCGGCGGTCCTCCACTGCGTCGAGTCCCGAGACGCCGGAGGACGCTGGCGCCACAACCCCGGGGCTGGGCCGCGCCCTCCGGCCCGGGGCTGGGCGGAGGGTAACACCGGGCGCGACGGGGAGTCCACCCCCCGGTCGGCGCCGTCGGCCCTCCCTCGCCCTCCCTCGCCCGCCGCTCTGCCGCCTGGCGTGGGCGTCGCGGGAAGCGCGTCGCCGTGGCGCGAAGCGCGTTGCCGTCACGCCATGACCGGCGAGCACGCCCCTGCCGTCGCCCGGCTGCCACATGGGTCCGCCCTTCCCGGCCATCAGCCGACGGGCCGTCCCGCGTCCCGCGCGTCCAGCGGCCGCGGGCGACGCCGGGGCCGCTCGGCCAGGCGCCCCGCGACCTGGTAGCGCCCGAGCACCTCCACCACGAGGCCGCGGAGCTCGAGCGTGGTGAGGGCGGCGAGCACGGCCGCCCCGGGCAACCCCGTGGCCGCGACAAGCTCGTCGGTGCTGCCGGCGCCGCCCTCGAGAGCTGTCGCGAGCGCCGCCTCCGCGGCGCCCAGCCGCGCCGCCGGGTCGCCCCGGGGGCGGCGCGGGGGCGCGTCCAGGCACAGATCCTCCATCAGCTCCGCGATCCCGGCCACCACCCGCGCCTCCGGCCCGGCCTCCCGCAGGAACGCCAGGGAGCCAGCGACCGCCGGGTCGTCCAGCCGGCCGGGCACCAGGTACAGGCCCCTCCCCTGCTCGAGCGCCCACGCGGCCGTCGTCAGCGCGCCGCTCCGGGCGCCGGCCTCGACCACGACCGTGGCGTCGGACAGGCCGCTGATGATCCGGTTCCGGCGCGGGAAGGTCCCGCGGCTGGGCGGAACGTCTGGCGCGAACTCGCTGACGACCGACCCGCCGCCCGCAGCGATCGCGGCGGCGAGGCCGCTGTGGCCGGCCGGATAGAGGTGCTGGTGGCCGCCGCCGACGACGGCCACCGTCGGGGTCCCGGCGCGCACGGCCGCCAGATGGGCCGCCGCGTCGATCCCGTAGGCGAGCCCCGACACCACCGTTGCTCCGGACGCGCCCACCGCGGCGGCGATCCTCGCCGACGTGGCGCGGCCCACGGCCGTCGGCCGCCGCGTGCCCACCACCGCGACCGCCCGGCGCGGCTCGAGGGACTCGACGCTGCCGGTCACGAACAGCACGGGGGGCGGCAGGTCGATCTGTCGCAGCCGAGACGGATAGGCGGCGTCCCGCTGGGTGACCACGGACACTCCCGAACGGCGGACCGAGTCCAGCGCCCGCTCCGGGTCGCGCGCGGCGGCGACCACCGTCATGGCCGAGGCGGGCGACAGCACCGGCGCGCTCTCGCTGCCCGCCGAGGCGTCCACCAGGCGTCCCACCGCCCCCGGCGACGTCGCGTCCAGGAGCACCGCCCTCGCGCTCCCGTAGGCGGCGACCAGCCGGGCGAACGTCACGGGCCCCACGCCGTGCGCCCCGGCGAGGACCACCCAGGCGTCTCGCTCGTCCACGGCAGGCGGGCGGGCCGGCGCCGAACCACCGGTGACCGCGTCCCCGTCCCGCCCCAGTGGGCCCAGTCGTCCGATCCCGAGCATCAGCCGGTCACCCCGAGCCCGAACCGGTCCGCCGGGACCCTGAAGCGCGCCGCCTCGTCCAGGTCGGCGACCGACACGGCGTCTCGGCCCTCGAGGTCGGCGATCGTCCTGGCCACGCGGAGCAGCCGGTCCGTGCCGCGACCGGAGAGCCCCTCGCGCTCGGCCAGCAGGACCGCCCGCGACGCCGTGGCCGGACCCAGACGGCACGCGTCGCGCAGCGCCCCGCTGCCGAGCTGGCCGTTCGGGACACCTGGGTTGCGCGCCGCCTGAGCCGCCCGCGCCACGCGGATCCGGGCCGCGACCACGGCCGACGACTCCGGGGCCGGTCCCCTCAGGAGCAGCTCCGGGGGCACCCGATCCATGGCTGCCCACAGGTCCACCCGGTCGCGGAGGGGGCCCGACACGCGCCGCAGATAGCGCTGAGGCACCCCGGGCGGACACGTGCACGACTGCCCCGCCGAGCCAAGGCGTCCGCAGGGACACGGGTTCATGGCCGCGACGAACGTGAACCGAGCTGGGAACGTTGCCCATCGGCCGACCCGCACGACCGCGACGCTGCCCTCCTCGAGGGGTTGCCTCAGCGCCTCGAGGACGTCCCGCCCGAACTCCGGCAGCTCGTCGCACACGAGACAGCCCTGGTCCGCCAGCGTCACCTCGCCCGGGGCCAGCCGCGGCCCGCCGCCGACCATGCCGGCGTAGCTGACGGTGTGGTGAGGCATCCTGACCGGGGGCCGGCGGCGGAGCTCGGTGACGGGCGCCTCCGAGGCCACCGACGCCACCACGGTGGCGGCCAGCGCCGAGGCGTCGTCAAGGTCAGGCATCAGCGACGGTATCGTCCGAGCCAGGAGGGTCTTGCCGGCCCCGGGGGGTCCGATCATCAGCAGGGCGTGGCCCCCGGCCAGCGCAATCTCCAGGCCGCGCCGCGCGACCACCTGGCCCCGCACCTCCGAGAGGTCCGGCACCCGGTCCGCGGTCTCGGCGCGGCCGGCCGCGTCCCGTGCCGCCGGCGGCGTCGCGGGCACGGCCCCCACCCCAGTCCGCGGCAACGGTGCGGGCGCGACCCGGCGGGCCCTCGGGCGGCGCAAGCACGAGGCGACGTCGCCGAGCGTCGCCATGCCCTCCACGTCCACGCCGGGCGCCAGCCGCGCCTCCTCCACCGCCTCGGCCGGCACCAGGACGCGACGGACCCCGCGATCCCGCAACGCAAGCACCATCGGCAGCAGCCCGGGCACCCGTCGCACCTCGCCGCCGAGGCCCAGCTCCCCGACCAGCCCGAGGCCGCCAGCATCCCCGGCGACCTGTTCCGACCCCAGCAGGACGCCGAGGGCGATGGCCAGGTCCAGCGACGCCCCTGCCTTGCGCAGCTCGGCCGGCGCGAGGTTGACCGTGATGCGTCGCGGCGGGTTGTGGTAGCCGGCGTTGCGGAGGGCTCCGCGCACCCGCTCGCGCGCCTCCGACAGGGCGGCGTCCGGGAGGCCCACGATCGTGAAGCCGGGCAGCCCCGGCGCGACGTCAACCTCGACCCGGACCACGCGTCCGGCGAGGCCGTTGAGGGTGGCGGAGAGCAGCGTTGCGAGCACGGGCGCACGCTAGGGCAAGGCGCTCACCGCGAGCTTATCCGCCCCTCACGGCGCGCTTCGCGCCAGGACGCGGCGCGGACGCCGCCCTGCACGGGCGGCCGGGCGCCGCCCGTGCCCGGCCCCGCTGGCGCCCTGGGCCCCCTAGCGGGCGGTGCCGGGCTGGAGCTGGGGCATGGACAGGGCCGGCGCCTTGTCGATCTCCTTGGCGAAGTCCATCACCGACCGACCGAGCACCGAGTCCGCCTTGGCGGCCATGAACGGCGCGCCCGTGTTCAGCGCGGAGATGGCCCCGCGGTACTCGTTGACGATCTGGTACTCGATGGGCTGCCGGAGGGCCCCCTCCGCGCTCTTGACGTTGATCCCCGTGTACGCGTTCGAGCGATTGAGGACCAGCTTGAGCTTCCCGGAGGCATAGCCCAGGTGACCCATGGTGCCCAGCACCAGGCGCACGTTCTTGAGGCACGAGAGGTCCGCGGTCATCACCGCGAAGATGGTCTCGGCGACGTCCATGACCATCAGGTTGATCTCGTCCAGCCGCTTGTCGATGTCCACGACGACGTAGTCGTACATCGAGGCGAGCACGCTCAGGATCTCGTGCATGTGCGCGGGCGTGACCAGGTCCGCCGACTCCGGGGACGGCGGCGCCAGGAGCAGGTCCACGCCCGACTCGTGCGTCTGGATGACCCCCTTCAGCAGGTCGGAGTCGATCGTCGGCGCGTTCACCGCGTCCACGATGCTCTTGCGGTCGTTGGCGAGGTCCATGAACACCCGGTGGTCGCCGAACTGCAGGTTGCCGTCCACCAGGACGACCCTGCGGTCGAGCGCGTGGAGCGCGATGGCCGTGTTGATGGCGATGGTGGTGGTGCCCACGCCGCCCTTGGCGCCGTAGTAGGCGTGCACGCGGCCCATCGGCGGCCGGCCGACGAGCGAATCGCCGGCTGCGAACCTGGAGATGAGCGCCTTCATGCGGGCCAGCAGCTCGGCCGGGTGGAACGGCTTGACGAGGTAGTCGTCAGCGCCGGCGCGCAGGGCGCGGACCTTCTGCGAGGCGTCCCGGTCCGAGGTCAGCATGATGATGGGGACGTGCTTGCCCGAGGTCTCGGCGCCGCGGATGCGCGTGGCGACGTCGTAGCCGTCCACGCCCGGCAGCGTCGCGTCGAGCAGGAGCAGCGAGGGCGATTCCGACTGCCACAGGCGCAGGGCCTCGGCCGCCTCCGTCGCCAGGACGACCTCGTAGCCCTCCGAGCGGAGCGTCTGCTGGAGGAGTCGCTGGACCCCCGCGTCGTCGTCGACGACGAGCACCTTCCCGGCCATCGCACCTCCCCGCATGGACCACGCTCGTTGAGCCGGGGCTGCCCCCGTGGTGAGCAGTATAGGGGCCGTCCCTGCCGCCGCCGGCCGCTACCCCCGAGCGCCGAGGAACGCGGACCGCAGCAGGTCGCCCGCCTCGGCCTCCCAGGCGACCGCGTCCACGCGGTGCGCCTCCCCGTGGCCGGCGCCCGCCACCACCAGGTGCCGCGTGCCCTCCGGGGCCATGGCCACCAGCCGCGCCGCCGCGCGCTGGGGGATCAGCGGGTCGGCAGCGCCGTGCACCAGCAGCAGCGGCACGTCCTCGAGCAGGCCGACCGAGGCGATCGGCTGGGTCGCGCGCGGATCGCCGCCAACGAGCCGCGCGAACCTCGAGAACGCGCGACCGGCGACCCACACCCCGCCCGGCAGCCCCATGCGCCGCCCGACCACGAGCGCGAGCTCCGGTGAGACGGCGTCGGCGACGATCGCGACGATACGGGGGCGCGGCGCCTCGCCGACCGCGGTGGCCGACCCGTCGGACGGCAGGTCCGCGGCCGCCAGGCGACCGTCGCCGAGCACCGCGGTGGCCGCGATCGCGGTGATCCCGCCCATCGACGAGCCGACCAGCGCGACGCGCCGGACGCCCCGCTCGCCGAGCCATGCGAGCGCGCCGGCCA
>JAKAMV010000493.1 GCA_021812735.1 Chloroflexota bacterium
TCAGCGTCCAGCGCGTGTTCGTGCACGAGGCCGTCTGGGACCAGTTCATGGGCAAGTTCACGGCCGCCGCCGCGGCGCTCAAGGTCGGCGACCCCATGGACCCGAGCACCGACGTCGGCCCGATGGTGGACGCCGCCAACGCCCAGCGGACCCAGGACTGGGTGGACGAGGCCGTCGGGATGGGCGGCAAGCTGCTGCTGGGCGGCAAGGCGCAGGGCACCTACTTCCCGCCCACGATCCTCACCGACGTGCCGTTCATCGCCCGCGTGTGCTCCTCGGAGGCCTTCGCCCCGCTCGTCGTCGCGTTCAAGTTCAGCTCGATGGACGAGGCGATCCGTCAGGTCAACGACTCGGACTTCGGACTCCAGACCGGCGTCTTCACAGCCGACCTCGGCGACGCCTGGAAGGCGTTCAACGAGCTCGAGGTGGGCGGGGTCATCATCAACGACATCCCCTCGTACCGGATCGACCACATGCCGTACGGCGGCGTGAAGGACTCTGGCCAGGGGCGTGAGGGCCTGCGCTGGGCGATCGAGGACATGACCGAGCTGCGGCTCATGGTCCTCGCCTGGCCCCAGTAGCGGGGCCGGCCAGCCCGAGTCCGGCGGCTGCGCGGGGTGGCGACGCGGTGCGACCTGCCCCGTGCCAGAGATCGATTCATCGCCGAGGAACGCCACCGGGAGCGGGCCTATCGGATGCGCTCCACGGCGGGGCTCCGGGCGCGTCAACCGCGCTGAGGCCGCGCACCCCGCGGGCAGGCGTCACGATCACCCGGTCGCGCCACCCGTGAGGCCCGCGATGGCTCCCGCCCGGCACGAACGGCTGGGCGCTGTCCCGCGGCCCGCGACCGCCCCGTCCGCTCCGAGGCGCGGTCGGGGACACTCGGCGCATGGACTTCACGCTCACCCCGGCCCAGGCAGAGCTCCGCGATCGCGCTCGGGAACTCGTCCGCCATGTCCTGCAGCCGCTCGAGGCCGAGTTCGAGCGCCATCGCGGCCAGCTCCCGCCGGAGACCGTTCGCGCCGTCAAACAGCGCGCGATCGAGCTGCGCCTGCACGGCGGCAGCCTTCCGCGCAACGTGGGCGGCCAGGCCTGGACATCGACGGAGCAGGTGGTCGTCCACGAGCAGCTGGGCCAGGTCACGGGCGGGCTGTGGGGGTACATCCCGGGCGCCTACAACGCGCTCATCCACTGCTCGCCGGAGCAGCGCGCCCGCTACCTCGACCCCTGCCTCCGCGGCGAGCGCAGTGGCAGCTACGCCATCACCGAGCCGGGGCAGGGGTCGGACGCCCGCCACCTCGCGTCGACGGCGGTGCTTGACACCGCGACCGGCGAGTACGTCCTCAACGGGGAGAAGTGGTTCGTGACCGGGCCGGCGGACACGGACTTCATGATCTTCCACTGCCACCTGCTGCGCGACGGCGAGCGCCTGCCCACCCTGTTCCTGGTGGACTACGACGCCCCGGGCGTGGCTCGGATCCACGACCCCGACTACACGCACACCTTCGCCGACCGGCACCCGCAGTTCCGCCTGACGGACGTGCGGGTGTCGGGCGACGCCATCCTGGGCGGGATCGGCGAGGCCGACGCCATGACCAACGAGTGGTTCGTGGAGGAGCGCCTGCACATCGGGGCGCGCTGCACCGGAGCGATGGAGCGGCTGCTGGGCCTGGGCGTCGAGTACGCGACCCGCCGCCGCCAGTTCGACCAGCGGATCTACGACTTCCAGGGCGTGTCGTTCCCGCTCGCCGACTCGGCGGCCGACGCCGCGGCCGCACGCCTGCTCACGCGCGAGGCTGCCTGGCTCATGGACTCGGGCGCCGATCCGAAACTGGTCCACGCCAAGGCGTCGCTCGCCAAGCTGTTCGCGTCCGAGGCGGCCTTCCGGTGCGCCGACCGCGTCGTCCAGGTGTTCGGCGGGCGGGGCTACATGCGCGAGTTCCCGGCCGAACGCTATCTCCGCGAGCTCCGCGTGGACCGCATCTGGGAGGGCACGTCCGAGATCCAGCGTGTGGTGATCGCACGAGCGCTCGAGAAGCGCGGCGTCGCGTCCGTGGTGGGCTGAGCGGCGCGCCGAGGCGTCCCATGGCCGACCCTGACCGACCTGCTCCCGGGCCGCCCGCTATCGACCTGCGGCCGCTGTTCGCTCCCCGCTCCATCGCGGTCGTCGGCGCCAGCCCGCGCGGCGGGCTGGGGACGACCGTGCGGGACAACCTCGCGACGATGGGCAGCGAGACCCGCTGCCACTTCGTGAACCCCAGGTACGGGGAGGTCGGCGGGCAGCGCTGCTACCCGACGCTCGCGGACCTGCCCGAGCGCCCGGACACCGTCATCCTTGCGGTCAACCCGCTGCGCGCCACGCACTTCGCCCAGGAGGCGGCCGAGGCCGGCGTCCCGAGCCTCGTCATCCCGGGCGGCGGCGTGGTGGAGGGTGGCGAGGCGGCGGCCGAGATGCAGCGCCAGGTCCGCGAGATCGCCATCCGCCACGGCGTCGCGCTGCTCGGGCCCAACTGCATGGGCATGGTGGACTGGACGACGAACTCGACCAACTACATCGGCGACGTCAACCCGTGGCTGCCGCGCGGCCACGTGGCGGCGCTGGCGCAGTCGGGGAGCGTGACGGACGCGTTCATCCACGCGCCCGGGTCGCGCATCGGGTACTCGCGGATCGTGTCGGTGGGCGCCGAGGCCGTCCTCGACGTGTGCGACTACCTCGCGCACTGCCTCGACGACCCGGAGACCCACGCGGTCATGCTGTTCGTCGAGGGGTTCAAGCGGCCCGAGCGGTTCCTCGCCCTGTGCGACCGGGCGTTCGAGCTGGGCAAGCCGATCATGGCGGTCAAAGTGGGCCGTTCGGCGCAGGCGCAGGCCGCGGCCGTCGCGCACTCCGGCAGCCTCGCGGGCGAGGACCGCGTCACCGACGCGGCGCTCGACGCTGCAGGCGTCATCCGGTGCGCCGACCTCGACGAGTTGATCGAGACGGCGGAGCTGGTCGCGGGCGTCGGCCGGCTGCAGCGCGGCGTCGGCCGCGGGCGGACGGGCGTGGTGACGGTGTCGACGGGCGAGGCGTCCCTGGTGGCGGACCTGGCCGACCGAACGGGCATCGACCTGCCGCCCGTTCCGGCGCACGCTCGCGAGGCGATCCTATGCGAGCTGCCGACGATGGGCTACATCGGCAACCCCCTCGATCCATGGGGGGCGGCCGACGCCTCGGTCGCCTACCGGGCATGCCTCGAGGCGCTGGCCCAGTCCGATGCGTACGACGTCCTCGCGGTGGTCCACGACAGCCCGTTCCGCGATCTGCCCTCTGAGGTGGCAGTTGCGCGCGACGTCGCCACCGCGCTGGTGCACGCCACCGCCGACCGCGCGCACCTGCTGCCCGTCTACATCTCGCTCACCTCCGGCGATCTCTCGGGACAGGTCAAGACGACGCTCGACGCGGCGGGCGGGATGCCGATGCTCCGCGGGGCGACCGAGGCGTTCGGCGCCATCGCAGGTCTGGCGGCCTGGGAGCGTCGCCGGGCGACCCGACTGTCGCGCGGTCCGTGGCGGGCCGACTGGTCGACGCTCGCCGCGGACCGGACTGCGTGGGGCGCGGACGAGACGGTGGACCCGCTGGCGGCATCGGCGGCGGCGC
Source organism: Chloroflexota bacterium (assembly GCA_021812735.1). Next base: position 3,638 of record JAKAMV010000493.1, read on the forward strand.
GCGTCAGGGTGGCGCTGCCCGAGCGGGAGAGCCTCGAGCGCCTTGGCGCGGCCGGCGTGCCCGTGACCCGGGCCGTGGCCGTGCCCGCGAACGCGGATGCCGCCGAGAACGCGTGGCTCGCGCTGGGCGGCGGCCCGGTGGCGCTCAAGATCGACGCGGCCGACCTCGCCCACAAGACGGAGGTGGGGGGCGTCCGGCTCGGTCTCCGGGACGCGATGTCGATCAGGGCCGCCGTGCCCGACCTGGTCGATGCGGCCAGGCGGGCCGGGGCGAGGCTCCGCGGCCTGCTCGTCGAGCCGATGGCACCCTCGGGCGTCGAGCTCATCGTGGGCGGTCGGCGCGACGCCGTATTCGGGCCGGCCGTGCTCGTGGGCCTCGGCGGCATCCTGGCCGAGGTGCTCGACGACGTGGTGGTCGTGCTGGCGCCGGCGGCGGAGGAGGAGATCCGCGCCCGGCTGGAGCGGCTGCGGGGCGTCGCGATCCTGCGCGGGGTCCGCGGCCGCCCCGGGGTCGACCTCGACGGCCTCGTCCGCCTGGTGGCGGCGGTGGGACGGACCCTGGCCGAGGACTCCTCGATCGTCGAGGTGGATCTCAATCCGGTGGTGGCATCACCGGACGGCGCGGTGGCTGTGGACGCGCTGGTCGTGCTGGAGGCGGGCTGACTCGAACCTTCGGGATTCTCGCCCATGCCTGGTGCTGCTGGGCAACGGCGGTACGCGCGCCGCGCTCGAACGGTGAGTACCAGCACCGCCCACCGGACGAAGGTACCTCCCCGGATGACCCCCCCGTCCGGTGTTGCACGAGCACCGCTCGGTGTGTGATGCGTCCCACCAAATCGACGCCGATCGCCTTTGGGACAGCGAGCGGCGGGGGACCCCGAACGACTGCGGGGGAGCCGCAATCTCGGCGCGTCGATCGAATCACGGGGTGTGTTGCGCAAATGGACCAGTTCATGCAGGACCTCGCCCCGGCACGCCGCCGCCGGCGGCGCCGGATGCTCGTCGCGATGCTGCTCGCATCGTCGCTCGCCACCGTGGGCGCTGGGGCGATGAGCCTCGCGGTGTTCACCGACAGCAAGGCCTCGAGCGGGTCGTGGACGACCGGCACCATCATCCTCGGCGTGTCGCCGTCAACCGCCTTCTCGGCAACCGGCATCATGCCCGGCGACTCTGGCGCCCAGGTCATCGCCGTGCAGAACAGCGGCACGAGCCAGCTGCGCTATGCGATGACCACGGCCGTCTCGGGCGACACCAACGGCCTCGCCGCCCAGATGCACCTCGACATCACGACCGGACCGGTCTCCAGCGGCGCCTGCACGGGCAGCTCGATCTACAGCGGCAGCCTCGCTGCGGCAGCCCTCGGCAGCACGGCTCAGGGCGCGAACCCGGGCGACCGGAACGTCAACGCCGGCGCCACCGACAACCTGTGCTTCCAGTGGACGTTCCCGCTGGGCTCGGGCAACAGCTTCCAGGCCTCCACCACCACGGCCCAGTTCACCTTCGCTGCCGAGCAGACGGCGAACAACCCGTAGCCCACCGCCGCTGACTGACCCCGGCCCGGTCGGCGCCCCGACCGGGCCGGGAAGCGGCCGTTCGACAGCCGCTCGTCACGGTCGATCTGGAGCACCGAACGATGACCCTCGCGATCGCGCTCACAACGACGCTGCGCCGCGTCCTCGACCTGGTGCTGCTGGCCATCATCCTGACGGTCATCACCTCGCTCGTCGTCGCGCGTGTCGTCCCGGCGATCACCGGCGGACCCGTCTACGTTGTGGGCGGCGGCTCGATGGAGCCCACCATCCCGATCGGCTCGGTGGTCGTGGACGTCCCGGTGACGCCGTCCGACATCACCGCCGGCAGCGTGGTCAGCATCGAGGTCGGGCCGCAGCGTGCGGTGTTCACCCACCGGATCGAGCGCACCGTCGACCGCGACGGCACCCTGTGGATCCAGACCAGGGGCGACGCCAACCCGACCTCCGACCCGTCCATCATCCCCGCCACCGACATCACGGGTCGCGCCGCCTTCTGGATCCCCCTGCTCGGCTACCCGATCCAGCTCATGAGCTCGCTGGCCGGCGTGGCCTTCCTCCTCTCGGTCGGCCTGGTGACCCTGATCGGCGCCTGGCTCCTCGAGAGCCTCGAGGAGGACCAGCTGGCCTGGCGCCGCCGCCGCCTCGCGCTGGTCGACGTCGTCCCGATCGACACCGCCGCCGAAGGCGCCCCTGGATGATCCGCCCGCTGGCGGTCCTCGCCTGCATCGCGGTCGTGGCCGCGCTCGCCGTCCCGACCCCGGACACGCTTGCCGAGTTCACCTCGCTCAAGTCGGCGGCCGCCACGTTGGGGACCGACACCCTCCGACCTCCGACCGGCGTCGCCGGCACCGGCGGCTCGTCCGCATCGCTGGCCTGGACGGCGTCGACGTCCTCTGCGGCGACCGGCTACAACCTGCTCCGGAGCGGGACGTCCGGCTCCGGGTACACGCAGGTCAAGACCGTCACGCCCGTCTCCGCCACCTCGACCGACGATGCCCCGGGGTCGGGGACCTGGTACTACGTGCTCGACGCCTACCTCGGCGGCTGGACGAGCGCGTACTCCAGCGAGGCCTCGGTGACAGTGGACGGCTCGCCCACGTCCACCGCTGTCGTGGGCTGCGCCAGCGAGGCGCCTGAGACCGTCAACGCGGGCGACGACAACGGCTATGAGACCAACCCCGCGTACGCCTGCGACCAGGACCATCGCGTTGCCATCGACGCCAACAGCGGGACCGACAAGGTGCTCAGCTGCCCCGACCCGGGCAAGGACCGTGAGCGCTTCTGGGGGTACAGCTTCGGCCTGCCGGGCACGGTCAGCTCGATCGACGGCATCACCGTCCAGCTCGTCATGGGCCTCAACAACCGCGCCGGCACGAGCCAGGTGTGCGTGGAGCTCTCGTGGGACGGCGGCACCTCCTGGACGGCGCCGCAGACCGTCACGATGACCAAAGCGCCGCTCACCGCCTACACCGTCGGCACGGCCACGGACACCTGGGGCCACACGGGCTGGACGACGTCGCAGCTGGGCACCAGCAGCTTCCGCGTCCGGCTCACCGACATGTCCACGACGGCCTCCAAGACCTTCTCGCTCGACTTCCTCGGGGTGCGTGTCGACTACACCCCGTGACGGCGCGCCGGGGTGCCCCCCGGCGGCGTGCTGCGGGCCTCCGTCGCGGTGACCTCGCCGAGAGCCCGCGGCCCCGTGTCCTGAAGGACGCCTCGCAGACGGCGGGCGCACCTCGGCCAATCGGGGTCGACGCCGCATCACCCGGGTGCGAGAGGGCTCGGCCTTGGGTTCAGGGAGCGGCCCGCTTCGGCTTGCGCGGGCCCGGCGTCGCGTCCGAGGCGGGCGCGCTCCTCGACGCCTTCGCCGCCCGGCGACCATCCTCACGCTGCTTCACGGTGTCGTGCGCGGTGCCGATGTCGTCGCCCGGGGTGCTGGGCGCCGGCATCCGGGTTCGGCTCCCGCCACCCCGAGCGCCGTTCGGGCGCCGTCCTGCGGGTCGGTCCTGCAGCCGGTCGTCCGCCGGACTCGGCGTCTCGCCGGCCGGCGCAACCGACGGCGTGGAGGCTCTGGCGTCCTTGGCCTTGGCGTTCGTGGGAGGCTCCGGGCGCGGAGGGCGCGCAGCCGTCGCGGGCTCGGACGCGGGACGGCTCGCCCCGTCGCGGCGTCGCGGCGGCTCCGTCATGCCCATGTCCGCGAGCCCGGGCGTCGAGGCTGGCGGATTGGCCAGCGCCGCCGCCGGCCTCGACGCTGCCGTCGCCCGCCTCGGCGCCGCTGCCGCCGGCGGCGCCGCC